>JACQFA010000054.1 GCA_016200255.1 Nitrospirota bacterium
ATTCCGTTGGATCTTGCTCCCTGATCGGAATCGCGTTTCGGGATCATCCGCCGGTTTCCGATCGGGCCGATTCTTGGAATTTCCCCGTTTAATTTTCCTCTCAACCTCGTCGGCCATAAAATCGCGCCGGCGATTGCATCAGGTAATCCGATCATACTGAAACCGGCGCCCAAGACACCCATGACGGCCTTGATGCTGGGTGAGATCATCGCCCAAGCGGGGCTGCCGGCCGGCGTGGTGAGCATTCTTCCCTGTTCCAACGATCTGGCCGAGCAGATGGTGCTGGACGAGCGGTTCAAACTGCTCTCGTTTACCGGCTCGGCCAAAGTGGGATGGTATTTGAAGAGCAAGGCCGGGAAGAAAAAGGCGCTGCTCGAGCTGGGCGGGAATGCCGGCGTGATCATTCATCAGGACGCCGATCTGGACCTTGCGGCCCAACGCTGCGCGGCCGGAGGGTTTTCGTACGCGGGCCAGTCCTGCATCTCGGTCCAGCGGATTTTTGTACAGGAGCTTGTGGTCAAACCTTTTCTGGACCGTTTCCTCGATTTGGTCAAGGGACTCAAGACCGGCGACCCGATGGAGGAGGCAACAAATGTCGGGCCGATGATCGATTCCGATGCGGCCGAGCGGACGGAGCGGTGGGTGGACGAGGCGGTCAAGCATGGGGCGAAGGTTCTGATCGGTGGGAAGCGCCGGGGCCGGATGTTTGACCCGACGGTTTTGTCCGACGTAACGCGCGTCATGAAGGTCTGCTCCGAGGAAGTCTTCGCGCCGCTCGTGGTCGTCATCCCGTATCGTGAGTTTGACGAGGCCTTATCCGCTCTGAACGATTCGACCTACGGCCTTCAGGCCGGCGTCTTCACGAACGATCTCAAAAAAGTTTTCCATGCCTATGAAGAACTCGAAGTCGGCGGCTTGATGGTGAACGAGGTCCCGACCTACCGGATCGATCCGATGCCGTACGGCGGCGTGAAAGACTCCGGCCTCGGCCGCGAAGGCGTGCGGTATGTGATTGAAGAAATGACTGAGTTGAAATTGCTGGCGCTGAATCTGCCGTAGGGGTTGGATCACTGAAGCACTAAAGCGAACAATGGACAACAAGCGACTCGACCTCCATTCCAGTTTTCATATTCGTATCCAATATCTCGTCCTCCTCAGCATCATCCTCCACCTGCCTTTTTTGTTTACCCGCCCCGATCTGACTTACCTGTGGCGACAGTCGGATACCGCCGCTGTGGCCCGGAATTTCATTGAGGAGGACGGCAACTTATTTTTGCCGCGTGTGGACGTCCGCGGCAATTTAACCGGGATCACAGGCATGGAGTTTCCTTTTTACAACTACATTGTTTCTCTGCTGTATCGGGTTTTCGGAGTCTGGGATCCTCTCGGCAAATGGGTGAGTCTTGCGTGTTCAACGATCGCGTTGACCGTCTTCTATCGATTTGCCCTGCTTCTGGGCGGCCCGGTTGCGGCGGGTTATGCGGCTCTGACGTTACTCAGCTCCAAATTGTTTTTCCAGCTTGGCTCCATGTTCATGCCCGACATGATGGCCATGGCATTCCATGTGCTTAGCGTCTATTTTTTCGTACGATTCCTTGATTCAGACAAGTCTTCCCTGCTGGTTGCATCCTCCGCCAGCTTCATGTTGGCCACGCTGTTACGACCCTATCATGGCGCAGCAGGAATTTTCATGATGCTTTATTTAATCCATCGGCAGGGCCTAAAGGCTTTATTGAACCTAAAATGGTACGCATTCGGTTTTATTTCATGCCTTCCTTTGATCGGTTGGTATGCTTTCTACAGCCCTAGATTATCAGCCGGTTATGGACTGACAAATTATTTCTTTATGGGCAAGCCACTTCGACAGACCTGGCTGGAGATACTCGCCGGTGAAATCAATCCGATGCACTTGGTTGAGGTACTGTTTCAGTCTTACCTAAACTGGGCTTGCCTGCTGATCCTGTTGGTGTTCCTATACGTGACATTTCAGAAGAAAAAGTCTCGGATACCTGATCCGGCGTCCCCGGGTTACGTGTTCCCGCTGTTGGGTACCGCGCTGCTGGTTATCATCTCGCTTGTGCTCACCGGAGGAAAACACTTTTTCATTCATTCCTACTACATGCTGCCCATCGTTCCCTATTTATCGGTCTTGTTTGGCCTTGGGATGCACAGCATCCAGACTTATTGCGCAAACGAATCAAAAAGACATGTCAACCGTGGCCTGTACGTTCATCGTCTATTGATCGTCGTTCCTGTTCTATCTCTTTTGGTTCAGTATTCCACCGCATATACAAAAACGTGGGTAGGCAACCCCATCCATCAGTTGGAACCGTTTGTGGATATGCATGTTCCAAAAGACGCCTTGATTGTTACCGATGATGGCAACCCGATTACGATGTACTTTGCGCACCGCAAAGGCTGGGCGATCGGCAATGAAGCCCTGCTCGACCTGGGTCATGTAGACCGGCTCAAATCAGAGGGGGCCGGCTACCTCGTTCTGGGGCGGCTAAAGCCTCCCATGCAGAGGGCTGTTCGAGGGGTGTATAAGGATTATACAATCCTATCTGATCGGGAAAGTCGGTTTATGATTATTCCCTTGAACGTTGACAGGGGGAAAACCCAGTGACCAGCCTCGTGATCCCGACCGATTGCTCATCAGGATTTCAATCCAAGGGGTGAGTTTTCTTCTGCGCGGCACGTATGGATTCCCAGGTGATATTCGCATTCATCCCGTAGTTCCAGAACGTGGCCGCACCGATTCCAAAAAGGTTGCTCAACAGGTAGTGTATGCCCGCAACCTCGGTCAGTACCCATAAAACGGCCAGATTGATGACGGCGCCCCCGACGCAAAACAGGTTGAACGTAAGGAACCGGCTCAAGCGGCTGACAACACCGGGCCGCCGCTTCGATAAATCCGAAAAGGACCAGAATTCGTTCAGAAGGAAATTCGTTACAATGGCGGTCTCCACTGCAAAGATACCGCTCTGAAGATATCCCAGGCCCGCCGATGCCAGGAGCGTCAGCATCCCCATGTTCACGAAGAGGCCCGACCCGCCCACGGCAGAAAACTTCAGGAAGCGGTTCAGCTCTCCCGTCCGCCAGGAAAGGCGGAGAAGGTGAACGATGAACTCTCCGTATTGACGCGGGCCGAGCTTGCTCCCGCCCCGTTTCCGCTCCACAAATGTGTAGGGGATCTCCTCAACACACCTGTACCGACCCCGGCCCAGCACCTCCAGAAGGATCTTGTATCCCTCCGGCTCCAGACGGCACCCCTCGATCACCGACCGGCGAAGCGCGAAATAGCCCGACATCGGATCCCGTATCGTGCGAATCGTTCCGGGTAACAGCCAGGTCGCCATCAGCGTGGCCGACCACGACACGGCCCGCCGGATGATGTTCCACCGGCTCACCCCGCCGCCCACTACATGGCGGCTGGCCACGGCGATATCCACACCGTCATTCTGGACGGCCTTGACCAGGCGCCCCAGCGTCTCGGAGGGGTGTTGAAGATCACCATCCATCACGGCCAGAATTTCACCCCGGGCCTCCTGCCATCCCCGAACGACCGCCCGGGCCAGTCCGCGTTCGTTCCGGCGATGTACCACACGCAGCCCGGGGTAGTCATCGCAGAGCACCTCGGCCGCTTCCCACGTCCGGTCGGGACTGTCGTCGTCCACCACGATCACTTCGAACGGCTGGGCGCCCTCCCGCAATACCTCAAAAGCGTGCTTAATCGCCAGCTCAATGTTTTCGCGCTCATTGTAAGTCGGAATAACGAGAGAGATCACCGGCGGTGCCATCCCGGATGCATCAGCCACGGCTTCCTCCAAAAGGTCTGGGGTCGGGCGTAACTTCCACAGGCCGATCAGTGTTGACCGGAGCGGCGCTGGCGGTTCGGGGGGCGCGATCCGCTTCGACCTCCCGAGGGGCCGCCTCTCGAAGACTGATTCGGTCTCCCGTGCTGGGGCGGTCCATGCCGCCGGTATTCATGGCGGGGCGGTTCGGGAAGCGGCGTGATGAAGTCCTTGTCCTCGGCCCAGATCACCGGGATTTTATTTCCGATCAGTGACTCGATCTCTTCCAATGAAAACGCAAACTCCTCGCAGACGAGACTGATCGCATGGCCGGTTGCGCCGGCGCGGGCCGTCCGGCCGATCCGATGGACGTAGTCCTTCGGATCTTGGGGCAGATCGTAATTGATGACATGGCTCACGGCCTCGATATGCAGACCGCGCGAGGCGACGTCCGTTGCGATCAGGATCGGCAGGGTTTTGTCGCGGAATTGTTCGATCACCTTGAGACGGGTTCTCTGGGGAAGATCGCCCGTGATGGCGCGGGCATTGAAACCATGCTGCTTCATCCGCACCTCGAGCCGTTCCCCTTCCCGTTTGGTATTGACGAAGATCAGCAGACGGTCCCACGGTTCGGATTTCAGAATCCCCAGCAACAATGAAAATTTTTGGTCCTGCCCGACATGGTACAACCGCTGATCGACCAACTCGACCGTGACCTGTTCGGGCGAGATCTCGATCTTGACCGGAAGGTTCATATGCTCGTAGGCCAACTCCATCACGCGGAAGGACAGCGTGGCCGAGAAAAGCATCGACTGGCGGGCGTTGTACGGCGGCATCTTCCGGAGCATGTAGCGAAGATCCCGGATGAAGCCCATGTCGAACATCCGGTCGGCCTCGTCGATCACCAGGATCTGAAGCTTCTTGAAATCGTAGACCTTCTGTTTCAAATAATCGATCAACCGTCCGGGTGTTCCGACCAGGATGTCCGGCTCCTGGCCGAGGGCCGTCCTCTGTTCCTCGTAATCGATGCCTCCATAGACCGCCAGCATTTTAAACGGCAGTTCGGAACCGATGGACTGCGCGTCTTTTAGAATCTGGACGACCAGCTCGCGCGTGGGCGCGATCACGAGCGCCCGCGGCGAAGATGAATGGCCTTTCGGGAGCGGCGGCAGTGTCAACAGACGCGAGAAGATCGCGATCAGAAAGGCCGCGGTCTTGCCCGTGCCGGTCTGGGCCTGTCCGGCGACATCCTTGCCTGCGAGCGAAATCGGAAGCGTGCGTTCCTGGATCTCGGTGCATTGGGTGAAACCGGTGCGCCGGATGCCGTCCAGGACGGGGGCTGGGATGGGGAGGTCTTCGAATTTCATCGTCACTTTTTTTATTCTATCGTTTTGGTCTGAAAAAAGCAATGGGTCTATCGATGCGTCAGGGCCCACCGGGTCTGCCGGATGATCCCGCGCAGGATTCGGACTTCTCGCGCATCCAGGTCGGCCCGGCTGAAAATCCGGCGAAGGTCGGCCAGGATATGCTTCCCTTGACTACCTTTCATGAATCCGATGAGAGCCAGAACCTCCTTGAGTTCACCATAGAACCGTTCCCGTTGGCTTGTGTCGGCGATTTTCCATCGCGGCCGCGATAACGATTGGAGTTTCGAGGCGGCCGCTCTCGTTAATTCGTATGCGACGACCATGACGGCCTGGGCCAGGTTGAGCGATGTATGCGTTTTTCCGGTCGGGATCGTGACAAGCGACTGGCACAGGGCGATTTCATCATTCGACAGTCCGGATGATTCCGGGCCGAACAAAATGGCGACCGGCTGTTTTTGGGCCCTCGCAAGAATATCCTTTGTCGCCGTCATCAACGAACTCGGTTTGCCGTAGCCCTTGTGCGTACGTGCGGTTGTGCCGACGACGTACCGGCTTCGGGCCAGGGCTTGGGGAAGCGTCTTGAACACCTTGGCTGCTTCGAGAAGATCGTGAGCGCCGTAGGCCATCGTGTATGCATCGGAGCCCAAAGGGTCCACCGGCTGAACCAGCACCAGCTTGGACAAGCCCATGTTCTTGATCGCGCGCGCGGCCGCGCCGATGTTGCCAGGACGGGTCGGACGGACCAGAACCATCGAGATATTTTTTAACGATGTGATCATGAGAGAATAGTATCAAAGTTGTGGGCAAATTCCAAATAGTGATAGAATGGGCTCGATCGTATGTGGAGAGTCATCAAAAAATTTTTAAAGCTCCTGGCCCTCGGTTTTGCGCTGATCCTCATCGCCATCAGCGCATGGATAGTCTGGACCGTTTATTCGCTTCCCGACGCCAAGCTGATCGCGACCTACCGTCCGGAAGACTCGACCGAGGTGCTGGACCGGAACGGGATCGTGCTGACCCATTTGATGCTGGACGAATTCCGGATCTGGGCACCGCTGTCCGAAATCTCGCAGAATCTCCAGATGGCCGTGATCGCGGCCGAGGATGACACCTTTTTTCAGCATGAGGGGATCAATTACAAGGCGGCCTGGGAGGCGCTGAAGGAAGACCTGAAGAAAAAACGGTATGCGCGGGGCGGGAGCACGATCACGCAACAGCTGGTGAAAAACGTTTTTCTGACCCGGGAAAAGACGATTACCCGGAAGCTGAAGGAGTTTATTCTGGCCCGTCGCGTGGAAGAGATCCTGCCGAAGCGGCGGATACTGGAACTGTACTTAAACGAGGTGGAATGGGGGCCGGGGGTGTACGGCGCCGAAGCGTCCGCGCGATACTATTTCGACAAGCATGCGGCCGAGCTGACCGTTCCCGAAGGCGCGATGCTCGCCGCCATGCTCACAAACCCGAAACGGTTTGATCCGGCCGATCATCGCCTCCGCTTGAAGCGCCGTCAGGAATTGATCCTGGATTTAATGCGCGTGGACCGGCTGCTCACGCGCGAAGAATACGAGCAGTCGCTCACGATGCCGGTCGTCTTTCGGTACGAAAAGATCGGGCAGCAGTTTCCGATCGCGGCCGAATCCTGTCATCTCCGGTTTCTGAGGGCCGGATTGATGGAGATCGGCGGCGGGGCCAGGCTGTACCAGGCCGGCCACAAAATACGGACGACGCTCGACGCCGGTCTTCAGCAATACCTTCAGGAGCAACTATCCCAGTTCTCGGATCGCGCTCCGCATTCCGATACCCCTCCCAGGCTGCTGCTCGTGGACGAGGGCGGAAAGACTCTGGCGATGGCCTGCGTCTGGGGACTGGAGGAAGGTGTGAAGGCGGTTGAACTCCTCAAAGGACAGGAGCCCGACTCGCCGCGCGAGTATCACGTGGTCGAGCCCCGTCAAGTCTCCTGGCGCAGTTTGGTGATTCGGTCGTGAACAGGATGAGACGGTTATTTTTTTATCAACTCCACGACCGTTTCGAGATGATAGGTCTGCGGGAAAAGGTCGATCGGCTGAAGGCGGCCGGGGCGGAAGCCGCCATCCGTTAAGATTTTCAGGTCGCGCGCGAGCGTGGCCGGATCGCACGAGACATAGACGATCCGGGACGGATTGAGCCGGACCAGCGATTCCAGTGTTTTTCGGTGGACGCCTTCTCTGGGCGGATCCATTACGATGCAGTCGAACGTCTTCTTCTCATTGACCAGATCCCTGACGGCCCGCGCGACCGGTTTGGCCGTGAAGCGGCAGTTCGTCAATCCCTGTTGTATCGCGTTATGATTGGCATCCCCGATGGCAACCTCGTTCTCATCAAACCCGGTCAATGCCGACGCCTTGCGGGCCAGGAAAATCCCGAAGGTTCCAATTCCGCAATGAAGTTCCAATACGGATTCAAGACTTGTCGGCCGGGCGAATGTCCGGACCGTGTCGATGAGCGGCTCGATCAAGTCCGAATTCACCGGCGCAAACGACCGGTCGCTGATCCGGAATGGAACGTCTTTAAACCGATCGATCAGGTAATCGCGTCCCCGGACACGGCGACGGCCGTTGGAACTGGAATAAACCTGGCCGACTGTCTCCGGCATCGCGTCCGTGAATTTTTTAAAGAAGGGTTCGATCGGCTCCGGCGGTTTATCCTCGGAAAAAAATCGGACGAGGACCTCTCCGGTCGCGCGCGCAAGATGGAGATGAATTTCGGTCAGGCCGGGCGGCCGCCCGGCCTGATCCGAAAACAGGGAGCGAAGCGCGGCCAGGGCCCGGTTTAATATCGGATGGGCGATCGGGCAGGCCTCGATCGGGACGATCCGATGGGACTTCTCTTCGTTGAAGCCGAGGATGGACCGGTCTTTTGTAAAATCCGTCTTGAGCTGGATACGTGTGCGGTATTCAAACCCGCGGGGCGATGGCATGGGCGGAAGAAGGTCCGGCGCATCCAGTTTTCCGATCCGGGCGAGATTTTCGCGAAGGATGCCGACCTTGGCCCGTAGCTGGGCCGCATCGGCGAGATGTTGCCACTGGCAGCCGCCGCATTCCTCGAAGACCGGGCAGGGCGGCGCGATGCGGTCGGGCGAGGGTTTCAAGACCGTCTCCAATTCCGCTTCGGCGTGGTTTTTTTTAACCGATCGGATCCGTGCGCTTACCTCTTCTCCGGGACAGACGCCGGGCACAAACACCACCCGTCCTTCCAATCGGCCCAGTCCGGAACCGCCGTCCACCAGCTTTTCGATCGGAATCGATATGATCTGGCCGACTGCGAGTGGAGGGGTGATTGACAAGGAGGTCAGTCCTGACCGCGTTCCTGGATGCCCAGGAGTTTGATCTTTCGGTGCAGGTGGGTGCGCTCGATCTTGAGATGGTCGGCCGTTCTGGAGATGTTCCAGTCGTTTTCTTTGAGCCGCTTCAGGATGAATTGTCGTTCGAACTCGGCGCGGGCCTCCCGCAGCGGCCGATGTCCCAAATCATCGGGCCGGTTGGTCGTTTCGACCGGGATCTGATCGGTGAGCGAATCGGCGACGTCATTTTCCGTAATCTGCGTATCGGGCGACATGATCACCAGCCGCTCCACCAGATTTCTTAATTCCCGGACGTTTCCGGGCCAGTCGTATCGCACCAGAATCCCGATCGCCTCGTCCGCCATCGTTTTGAGTTTCAAGCCCTGTTCGGCCGACAGCTCCTGCAGGAAGTGGCGGACGAGAAGAGGGATGTCCTCCTTCCGTTCGCGAAGCGGGAGCACATTCAGCGGGATGACGTTCAGGCGGTAGAAAAGATCCTCGCGAAAGGCGCCCTTTTTGATTTCATCCTGAAGATTTTTGTTCGAGGCCGCGATCACGCGGACATCCACTTCGATCGTCCGGGTTCCTCCCACGCGGTTGAACCGCTGTTCCTGCAGGACGCGGAGCACCTTGGCCTGGGTCGAGAGTCCCATATCACCGATCTCATCCAGAAACAGCGTCGCGCCGTTCGCGGTCTCGAAGCGACCCTGTTTCATTGCGGTCGCCCCGGTGAAGGCGCCTTTCTCGTGGCCGAACAGTTCGCTTTCGATCAGCGGTTCGGGAATGGCGGCGCAGTTGATCTCGACAAACGACTGGCCGGAGCGGCTGCTGTGAAAATGGACCGCGCGGGCGATCAGTTCCTTTCCGGTTCCGTTCTCGCCCGAGATCAGGACGCGGCTGTTTGAGGCGCCGGCCGTTTTGATCATTTCCCTCAGTCGGCGGATAGACGGGCTCTCTCCCACCATCACGAAGCGGCGCTCGATCGTTTGTTTGAGGTTTAGGTTTTCGGCTTCCAGCTGCTGCTGGTAGAGGGCGTGGTGGACCAGCCGGGTAACCTTGTCCAGGGAAAGGGGTTTTTCGATATAATCGTACGCTCCGAGTTTGGTGGCCCGCACCGCCGTTTCGATCGAGCCGTGGCCGGACATCATCACCACCGGGAGCTGCGGATGGTCCTTCTTGATCCGGGTCAGCGTCTCGATCCCGTCCAGTCCCTTCATCCAGATGTCCAGCAACACAAGCGACGGCGGTTCGTCCTTGATCAGTTTCAAGGCCTCGGTTCCGTTCGGGGCGGTCGTCACGTGATAGCCCTCATCCTTCAAGACCCCCGTCAGGCTGGTCAGGATGCTGGTTTCATCATCGACGATCAAAATAGTCTTAGGCATGAGATGGCTCGCCGGCGGGGAGTTCAATGACGACCGTGGTCCCCTTGGGCTCACGGGCCGCGATCTGAATCAGTCCGTTGTGGTCGTTGATGATCCGGTGTACGATGGCCAGCCCGAGGCCGCTGCCGGTTTTCTTCCGTGAAAAATGAGGCAGAAACAGCTTGTCCATATCGGCCGGATCAATCCCGGCGCCTTCATCCTCGATCTTCACCGCGGCTTTTCCGTGGAGCCGATCGAACCGGGTCGTGATCCAGATCCGACCGCGGTTGGACAACGCCTCGACCGCGTTTTCAAACAGATTCACAAAAACGCGCTTGAACTGTTCCCGGTCGATATTCAACGGAGGCAGGGTGGAATCCAGGGAAACGATGAACTCGAGATCCCGGTGCGCGGAGCGGTATAAGAGGATCACCTCCTGTAGAATCGCGTGCAGGTCGTTGGCCGTCGGCATCGGGCCCGGCAGACTCGCGAAATTGGAAAACTCGTCCACCAGATGTTTCAGACCCGCCACCTCGTTGATGATGGTGGCGGTCGATTCGTCCACGATGGCCTTGAAATTGGGCGACTGCTCGAAATACTTTTTTCTCAGCCGCTGGGCCGAAAGCTGGATCGGCGTCAAAGGATTTTTAATCTCATGGGCAATTTGCTGGGCCACCTCCTGCCAGGCCGAGGCCTTCTGGGCCTTGATCAGTTCGGTGAGGTTCTCCGCAACGATCACCAGCCCGACGTTCGCGCCCTGATCGTCCTTCATGCGCGCCAAGCTGACGCCGAGCGTAAGCGTTTTTCCCGAGACCGAAAGATGCAATTCCCGCTCGATGCCGTCCATCTGCCGGTTTTCCAATTCGTCCAGCAGTTGGAGCAGCGGCGTCAGATTCAGGGCCTGGAAGGCATCCCGCGCTAGTTTCCCGGCGATCTCCCGGCTGTCGGTCCGAAAGATTTTTTCGGCCGAGTGGTTGATCGTGGTGATCCGTCCCTGCCGATCGAGCGAGATCACGCCGGTCGAGATGTTTTCCAGAACGGTCTCGATGTAGGCCCGGCGCTGGTCCATTTCGATGTTCGATTCGCGCAACGATTGATTGGCCTCTTCCAGCTGGGTCTTGCTGATCCGGAGGTCCGCCGTCATTTTGTTGAAGGATTGGACGACGAGTCCCAGTTCGTCCCGCGCGCGGACATTGATCTTGAAGTCCAGGTTCCCATGCGCGATCGCTTCCGTGCCCTCGGCCAGTTTTTGAAGGGGAACGGTGATGCTCTTGGCAAGATAAAATCCGAACCAGGTGGCCGAGAACAGGATGACAAAGGTGATCACCACAAACGAGAGGATATAGCTTTCCTTGATCGGGTTCTTGAAGGCCTTGAGCTGTTTGTAGTCCTCGAACGATTTCGTGATCTCGTTCATCTTGGAGGCCAGTCCTTGCGGGATCAGAATGTCCACCGCCAGGACGCCGAGGACGGTGTCGGACCCCGGCGCCTCGGAAGATGCGCGGACGGGGACCATCGCCCGGATCAGGTTGCCGAGATCGGTGGTCGGTTTCTCCATCGCCTCCTGCCCGCCCGACGCTTTTTTGAACGCGTCGGATGAAGGCGGGAGAAAAGCTCTCTCCGAAATCGCGGGGTCGAGCACGCGGAGCGGTCGGCCGACCGCCTGTCCGGCGGGCGGGCCCGGTTGGACGAAATAGAACTCCAGGCCCTGGAGCCGGTATTCCGAGCGTCGGGTCTTCATCCGATCCAGCAGCTCGGCCCGTTTTTCCTGGGACAGGAGCGATTCCGCTTCGATCTGGCGGCCGATGATCCGGGAGTAATAGCGGGCCGTTTCCTCCTGTTGCTGATAGTAGAGCTGCGCCGTCTGGAGCGCGCTGTCCAGCGGCCGTTCCACCTGGATCGAGAACCAGTTCTCGATGCTGCTGGTCAGAAGCCCGCTGGCAACGATCAAGAGCAGGATGGTCGGGATCGAGGCGAAACCGACGAATGCCGCGATCAGCTTGCCCCGGAAACCGGCCCCGAGCGTCTTCCGGCGGCGTTCGAAATAATGCTTGATCAGGTTGCGGGACAACAACAGTCCCAGCAGGACCAGCAAGATCAGGTTCAGTTCGAGCAGCGTCAGAACCAGAATATTTCCCGGGAAGAAAGAGGGAGTCTCGATTTCGCGGAAATAGAGGATGGTCAGGGTCACCGTCAGGCTCAGAAAGCCGAGCGTGATCCAGACCGGCCGCGCGTGGCTGCGCTTCCGCTGTTCGTCCACTGACGTTTGGGTTTCGGGGTTCACATCTGTTTCCTTAATAAGTGATAAATCCGGGGCCGTTACGGCGATTCTTCCAGCGCGTAAAAGGGCGCCGAGTCCGCCCAGGGAGTGTCCAGTTCCAACGCGGGGATGAAGAATAAGATGTATTCCAGATAGAAAGGGACGTTGGTCGCGCGCATCTCGGCCTTGACGCTGATGTAATAGGTGTATCGGGCCCTCATGCGTTTTAACGAGGATATTTTAACATGATCGATCCGGGAGATCAAATCGGCCATTTCCTCGAAGGATTCGACCGTCTTCTGACTCGTCTGACCGTCCGTCCGGGTCGTGATCGAGTACTCCTTCTTCAAGACATCGTATTTGATGGTTTGCTTGATCGTCTTGGAGACGATCTCTTCATCGAACCATCCCGGCTGGCGCCTTTTCAGCAGAAGGGTATAATACAGATCCTTGGGGATTCCGTTATTCAGGTCGTCCCTGATGTTTTGATTGTACCAACGGATCAATTCGGCCGTGACGGCCACATCGTTGTTATTGAGGACGGATGCGGTCAGCCGGGCGATTTTTTCCTCACCGGCATGGGCGACCGGCGCACGGCCCAAACAAACGACCAAGGCCGCAAGCGACAAGAGAAGGATGCGTTTGTCAAATCGCAAACGAAATATTTTCAATGCGGGCCGGCTCATCGGCCGGCCTCTTTCACGGTCTCCTGCCAGTTGGACTGAAACGTTTCGTAGGGGATCATGAACGCATCCGAAAAGGCCGCGGCGAATTCCTTCGGGCTGCCGAGGTCTTCCAAAAGCTGCCGGACGCGGTAGAGTCCGTATCGATCCGCCAGTGCCTTGACGGCCGCAAAACTTTCGGCGTAGGCAAGCGAGGCCTGGGTATCGGACAGTCCCATGAAACTTCCATGCAGACTGGAGAGCGGAACGAGCGGTGTTCCGGATCGCAGCCGCCGGTAGAGGTCCTGCTCGCGCGAGGAACGGCCGCCGCTTTCGAAATAGACCGCAACGCCTTCGTTCAACCACGTCGGTACATTCAGGCCGCGGCTCAAGCCATGGACGACGGCATGGGCATATTCGTGGAACAGGACTTTTTTCAACAGCTCCGGATTCTGTTCCGCCCCGCCGACCGGAACACGGATTTTCCCGTCATACACGCCTTTCGTCCAGGCCGCGCTCCGCGTCACATCCTGGAATTGCTGGTCGGTATAGAGAATCACCGTTGTGGGTTCCGGGGGATAATACGACATCGCCTGTCCAATTTCTCGGTAGGCTTCTTCCAGATCGTGAAGAACGCGCTGCGCCTCCTCCTGCTCCTCCCTTCCTTCGAATTTGACCGTGAAGGCGCGTGAGGCCTGTTGTTGGAAACCGCTCTGAATTTTTTCCTCGCGCCGGGTTTTGGCCAGGTGTTGACGAAGGGCCTGATCGGACGGATCCAGCTCGAGCGCTTTCTCATAGTAACCGGCGGCCATCTCGATCTCGTCCCGTTGATAGTAAATATCTCCGATGATCTTGTAGGCGTCCGGTTTCTTTGGGTCCAGATCGATCGCGCGTTTCAGCGGTTCGATCGCCCGGCCGGTCTCATTCAGACGATAATAGGCCAGACCCTGGCCGACAAGAAAGCTCGACTCGTCCGGTTTGAGCTGGACCGCAGACTGGAAATTCAGAAGGGCGTCCTGATACTGCCGTCCGTCCAGTTGCTTCCAGGCCAGACTCCCTTTCGCGGTTGCGAGGTTGTTACGGATGGCGTCGTTCCGGCCGTCCCGCTCGTATGCTTTTTGGAAAAGACCGACCGCCTCGGAATAGTCCCCGCGGCTGTAATGAGCCAGCGCTTCGTTATTCAGCTGGACGACCAGCAGATCGCGATCCGTAATCGAGGCCGGGGGCGGTGTTTCCGATATCGTCGACAAGCGAAGCGGCGGTTCGGTCCCCGATGACGGACGCCCGGCGGTTTCCTCTCCCGTAACGGACGGGGTCGTGGCGGGCCCGGAGGATTCGGTCCGGGGTTCAGTTTCCGGCCCCGCCGCCGGCGGTTGGAAGAACAGCTCGCGGGCGATCAGGACCAGAAGAACAACCGTCGCCAGTCCGAGGGTTCCGATCAGGATCAGTCCGATCTTTTTTAAAGACGATTCGGTCATCTTAAAACGCAAACCCCAGGGTAAAATGCAGTTCGCCCCTGCTTTCCTCCACCGGGGTGGCACACCCCGAAGGACTCTTTTCGATGGTAAAGGGGTCGCCGGTAACAGCAGGGGGAACAATGCAGAGATCTTTTTCCCGGTTCAGTTTGAAACCGTAGTCCAACCGGATCGGTGCGCCGAAGAGGTTCCACCAGATTCCCGCGCCGATGGTGGACTTGAGCAGATTGACGTCCGTGTTTTTATAATTTCTGAAGACATTCCCCCGGTCGTTGAAAAAAACCAGGCCCAGTCCTCCGGGCAGGAATAGTCGTAGTTCACCGTTGAAGAGCAGCATGGCATTGCCGCCGATAAACTCGACGCCGCTGCCGTCCGATTTTGCAACCATCGTGTCGTTGACGATGCCGAGCTCGTCTTGTTGGTAGCCCCGGACGGTGCTTCGGCCGCCCAGGAAAAACCGTTCACTGGGCGGTACGAGATCCTTCGATCCGAACACGGAAACGGTTTTAGTCTGTCCAAACCGCTCAGCGTCGCCTGCGCGCGCCGAGACGGCCAGCACCAGCCATCGGGTGATCGAATAAAACCAGCTGCTCTGGGCCGTGGCCTTGAGGAGCTGGACCTGAGATCCCAAGCTGAGGGCCGCATCACGGAAGGTGAGCCCGTTGATGAAACCGGAGGTCGGGTTGAAGGGATCATTGCGTGTGTCCCAGACGATGCCGGGGTTAAGGCTTGCGATATTGGCCCGTTTGTCCTCCGGCAACAATCCCGCCACGTCCACCACGTTATTGAATCGGTTGTTTTCGAATTGGTATTGCAGGCTGGTCTTGATCGTCGGCGTCAGGTTCTTTTCCAGCCCGGCGGTACCTCCGACGGTGGTCAGAGAATAGGTGGAGCGCACCTGGGTTTGATCGAATGCGACCAGTCGGCCGTCAATCGGATAACCCAGGACCCATGGCTCGCGGTAGGTAGTGGAATATTTGCGTTCGATCTGGCTGCCCTCGGCCCGGAGCGTCAGAGACCGGCCGGTGCCCCACAGGTTCCGGTGAGTCCCTTCAACAAAGCCGCGCAGACGTTCCACATCAGCATATCCGACTCCGAGGTCCAATGTTTTCGTGGGGCGTTCCTGAACCGTGAGACGCATATCCTTGACCGGTTCCATGGATTCGTGGCTGATCGGGTTGATTGGTTCGAGCCGGACATTGCCGAGGTAGCCGAGTTGCTGGATTTTTCGGCGGCTGAGCTGGATGCGGGTTTCGTCGTAAGGATCGCCCGGCTTGACGAGAAGCTCCCGGCGGATCACGTTTTCATGGGTGAACGTGTTTCCGTTCAAAAGGATTCGTCCGATCCGGGCCAGTTCGTCTTCCGATATCCGGTAGCGGATCGTCACCCGGCTGTGATCGTCCGAGAATTCCAGTTGAGGATCGACCCGGGCATAAATATAGCCGAGCTGGTGATAGAGAACCAGAATCTCCTCCTGGTCTTTTCGAAGAGGAATTTCATCAAAGGCTTGACCGGGACGGAGACGAATCGCCTGCTGCAGCAAAATCGACGTAAGGGCCTGGTGGCCTTCGAATTGGACATCCGCAACCTGTGTGCGGGGACCCTCGGCCACGGCGAAAATCAGATAGGTCAGCGTCTTCGCCTCGTTGTATTCAATCCGGGGTTCGATCCGGATCTGCTGAAAACCCTGTTCATGATAACGGGCCCGGATGGCTTTGGCATCGTCCTCCAGCTGATCGGGATTGATCATTCCGCAGAACAGGGTGTTGCCGGGCCGTGTCTGGATCATCTCCTGCAGCCGATCCGGGGAAAAAAAGGTGTTTCCGTAGAACAGGACGGTTCGCAGGCAGGCGAAGTTTCTCGGATGGATCGTAAAGACGGCCTGGATCGTGTCTTCGTTTGGAACTTCTTCTCGGGTATAGTCCGTCTTGGCGAAAGGGTAACCCTGGGAATGGTAGAAGTCGGTGATCCGGTCTGTGCTGGCGCGGAAAATGGCCTCGTCGTAACTGCGCTCCTCTTCGAAAAGCAACAGGGGCGCCAACTCGCTTTCTGTAAACGGGCCGTTTCCATCGAACCGGACCTTCAGCCGAGGTCCGGCCTCAACGGGAATCGTAATCACAACTTCGTCTGTGGATTCTTGATACTGAGTTTCAGGAGGGCCGATAACCGCTTTTAAATAGCCTCTGTTGTGATAGAAATTTTCCAGCCGGGTCAAATCTTCCTCCAGAGTATCGGCCCGGTAGAATTCGGGGCGGTTTGATCGGATCTGCGACCAGAGGCGGAGATTGGAATAGACCGTGTCTCCCGTGAATTTCGTTTCCCGAATGGTTGCCCGGCTCCCCTCGTTGACCTTGACCTTGACCTTGACCTGGTTTGTTCCCGGGATCTGGGACACGTCCGTGTCCAGTTTAGCCCTCAGGTAACCCTGCCGGTGGAGGAAATTAACGAGACGGGCAATCGAATTTTTCCACCGTTCCTCAGTGAATTCCTCCCCGATGGTAAGTCCCAGGGCCTCTCGAAGGTTCCAGAAAACAAAACTGCCGAAGAATTCATGCTCGATCCGGAGATCGGACAGAATGGCTTTTTCGGCAAACTGATAGACGACCGCGACGCCTCCCTCGATCGGGGATACATCCACCACGACATCGGTGAAAAGGCCGGTGGCGTAGAGCGAGTCGAGACTCTGCCGGACCGCCTTGCCGGAATACGGAATGCCGGTCCGGATGCCGGTCAGGCGGCTGATGACCTCAAGCGTGACGCCCACTCTGGAATTGACCTCCAGTGAAATGATCGGTTCTCCCTCGAACGATTGGGCGACGGCGACGGCCGGCCGCCCGGCCGAAAGCAAGGTCCAGGAAACCAGAACCCAAAAGCACAACACTAAAAAAAAGGGGCCGGGTCGTCGTCCTCTGATCGTCTGTGCCGTCCGCGCCCGCAATCGTCCTCTCTACCGGAACTCGAAATGAAATTTTAGGTCTCCGCCGGCGCGGCCGAGTTCATCCCGCTGGCCGATGAGCGAGATATTGTCGCTCATCGCATATTCCATCTGGATGAGCTGTTCCTGGGATGGGTCGAGGGTGGTGACGTACGTGACATACAATTTGTCCTCCAGCAGCCGCTTTGAGACGGTGATCTGGGGGCCGCTCCCGGCTTTTGTGGAGGAATAGTAAGGGTCCACCTGGACCCGGTCAATACCCGTAATCGCCTCGACCTTGTCCGTGATGATGTTCTCGATCTGGCCGGCGACGAGCCCCGACGCTTCGGCCGCTCCGATCTCTTTCGAGGCCGTCTCGACCTCTTTGCAGGGCCTGCGGAAGGTCAGCAGGCAGAGGATTTCGTTTTCGTCCTTTAACGGCGGGTTGGAGGAAAGCGCGAGGTCGAATTTGTCGATGGGACCGACCAGATTCATGTCGATGTCGTAACTCTTTACACGCGTGGTGGCCCGCACGTCGATGATCGGCCTGATCTTCTCGGGATTGATGAAGTCCAACGAGCCGGAGAGCACCTTGAAATCATTGTGACGAAACGAGAACGTTCCGGTCTTGGCCTCCACCCGTCCAAAAAGGACCGGTCGGTTGAGCGCGCCCTTGAGAAGCAGATCAATTTCGATCGGCAGTTTGGCCAGATTGTTGTTGATCCAGATATTATCCTTCCCCTGAATCTGGATGTTCAACGCGATGTCTTTCAGCCATAGAATCGGCCGGGATTCCTTGTTGGCCGGTTTTAGCAATTCCAAGGCCAGGGGCTGCCAGTCCAGCCGTCGTTCGTAACTGGCGCGGTGGATTTGGATTTCTCCCGTCAGGGACTGGGCCTTCATATCGCCCTGAAAGATGAGCGAGGAATCGAACTGGGCCGTCAAGCCGGCCATGGGACTGATCCGTCCCCCGGTAATCTCCAGGGTCAGTCCGAAATGCGCCGGAACGAACTGAACCAGATCGATCCGCCCGTTGGCCTGAAGCCGTCCGCCTCCGAACTCGGCGTCAAGGGCTTCCAGAAGGACCTGCCGTTCGTTAAAGGAAAAACCCACCGATGTAATTGTGAAGGTCTGGCCCAGCGAGGCGCTTTTCACCACGCCGTCGTGGATGATCAGCCCGCCGCGGATTTTTGGATCCTCCCACCGATCGGTAACCTGGAGAGCGAGGTAGGCCTTGCCTTTTCCATAGGTGATCTCTTTCGTGAAGATCCGAAAGAGGTCCATGTCGGCTTCACCGCTGATGAAGAAGTTGTAGGTCTTAAACAGCATCAGGTCGCCGGAGGCCGTCAGGGTCGTTCCCGGTCCCTTGAACCGCAACGATTGGATCAAGAGGTTCCCCTGTTGCATCCGGAGTTGGATTTCCCCGTCGTTCGTGACGGCGTAGTCCGAAAAGTCAATCTGAAGCGCGGTCAGGCTGATCGTTGCGTCCGATGCGTACAACGTTCCGAATCCCGCACCGCGCGAGGAGCCGGCAACCGGATCGATTTGCCCTCTGGCCGTCAAGGTTCCGCTCGCTGTAAACCGGGTGACGGCCGTCAGATTGGGCACGGCCGAACCGAGCCATGGTTTGAGATTCAGGTCATTGAGGGCCAGTTCGACACGGTAGGGATGACCGGGCGCCCATTCGATTTCCCCTTTACCCGACAGACCACGGGTCAGCTGGAAGTCCCCTGCGATCCGATGATTCTCGACCTTCATCGAAAGAGTCCCGGGCCCAAGCGATTGATCCTGATAAATGACATCGAGAAAAGAAAGCCCTGCCTCGAATTGAGGATCATGAAACGTTCCGCGGCCGCTGATCCGTCCGGTCAGCGGTCCCTTCAAAGCGGACAGATGATCCTTCAGCGGCTCGAGATCCTCCAGGCGGGCCTGGGTGGTCTCGGCCCGGAACTCAAACTCCCCCTTGTAGCGAATCCAGCCGTTTCCGGCCAGGACCGTATCATTGTATTTCGCACGGGCTTCATTGAAAACGATCCGGTCCTGAGTGACCACGAGCGCGACCGATCCCTCATCAACCGATTGGCCGTAAATGGATCCCGGCCCGGCCTGAAGTTGCGTGACGAGACGAAACTGCTTCGGGACACCCTTGGCCGTCAAGTCGCCCGTCGCCGGCACTGTGACCGGCAATTCCTTCGTGAAGATCGCGACGACGTCGCGGGGGGAACCGTGAAGAATCTTGGCTGTGATGTCGAAGGCGGGAACCGTTTGACCGTCCTCCGATGACTCAAAGGCAACCGATCCCTTGATCTCGTAGCGGGCTTTCTTCTCTCGAAAAACGGCCCGTTTAAAACAGATCGTCCGGTTTTGGTAGCCCAGGTCCGATACGGCTGATTCGAACGGCCGGTCCCGAAGTCGAAGATCCTGCGCCTGTCCGGTTCCGTTAAAGGCGGGGTCTTTCCAGGTTCCAGTCAGTTTTCCGGTCAGGTTTAGTTTTCCCTCAATCGACTGGAGGGAGGCCAGATCCGCGATCTCGGCCATCTCGCCGCTTTCCAGGGAGACGTCCAGGGCGATGGGGCCGTCCGTTTGAAGTTGTCCCTCCGCCGTCACCGACGACCGGGCCGTGCGCGCCGTTGTTTTCTCAAGATGCAAAATGGAGTGGTCTATTTCGAAACGGGTCGAAGCTTCCTGAAGTTGGGCCAGGAGCCGGATTGCTCTGTTTACCGAGTCGGGCGGCGGACCGACATTTTTACCAACCAGATGAAACCAGCCTTTTCCGGATAGCGCGGCCAGGTCAAAATGCATTCCCTGGATTTTACCTTCCATTTCTACGGCGCCGTCCAGTTGTTGCCGGGCGGTGTAACGCTCGACGCCCAGGATCGGGAGAAAGGCGGAGGGATCCAGTTCGGTGAATTGGAGCGACAGCCCGTATGGGATGACCCCTTCGGAAGCAGATCTCTCGGCCATAGACGAATGGATATTCCCCGAGATCTGTCCTCCAAACACGGTCGCCGAAAGTTCCGTGAAAGTGACGGCGCGGTCATGATATAAAAAGACGGCGCTCATGCGGCCTGCCGGTTTTGACGCGACGGTCCAGTCTGCGACGGACAGGTTTCCATGCACGGTCGGATCGGACCAGGCTCCCACGACCTCGCCCGTGAATCGGCCGGCGCCGGACATGGGAAAGCGGTCAGGCAAAACAATGTTGAAGTCACTCAAGGGGAACGAGGCGTCGATCGAAAGCGCAACCTGGGGCTGGGACGGATTTTGGACGGCGCCGCTGATCGTATACCGGGACACCGGATCGCTCACCTCCAATTTTCGGATCTCCAGGTAACGGGATTGGATCGTCAACTGGGCCGACATGGAATCGAAATTTTTGTGGAACTCTTTTTCATCCACCGCCACGTTTTTTGCGGACAGGACCGCCTGGAAATTGTCCATGAGGAGATCGGGAGTCACGGTGCCTGAAAGGTCCGTCAGTGCCAGGAAGGTTTCGCCGGAAGGCTGCACCATCGAGAGACGGCCGTTTTCGATTTCGATCTGACGAATCACCATATTTAGCTTTTTGGTTTGACCCGCCGGCGAGCCGGGTGATCCGTTATCCAGATTCATCCGGAAGGGCAGGATCGGACTGTCTCCAACGCGCAATGTAATTTTCGGGCCGATCAGGTGAATTTTTTTGATGAACGTTACCTGGGTCAAGAGCGACCACGGAGAGATCGAGACCCGAATCCGATCAACCGAGATCGAGGTTCGGCCCGTTTCCGGAGAGGATACGGCCACACCATCCAACACTACGGCAATCGGCACCAAGCTCAGCGTGACTCGATTCAGCGTGATCCGGGCTCCGCTCAGCTCATCCGCCTTTGAAACGACAAAACGCGTCAGGGGCTCCGAGAAGAGACCGCTGCGCAGCAGAAGATGAACCGACAAGACCAACAGGACAATGATCAACAGAAACGCGAGAGACTTTTTATACAATCGTAACTCCTTGTCAAACGTAAAAACGTCAAATTCCGACGAGAATACCGTAACATAAAGCCATTTTCATTGCAAGGGATTGAACGGCGTTTGTGATTCGTGTATAAATCTTCTTCAGAAGACGGTATAATGCGTGACAATCATTATCAGGAGATGTCCGGGTGTCAAGGCGATTTTCCGAACTGGTGGCCGTGATGGAGACGCTCCGCGGGAAGAACGGCTGCCCGTGGGACAAGGAGCAGACTCATGAGACCCTCAAGCCATTTCTTCTGGAGGAAGCCTACGAAGTTTTGGCGGCGATCGACGATGCGGACCCCGTAAATTTAAAGGAAGAGCTGGGCGATCTGTTGTTTCAGGTCGTGTTTCATTCGCAGATCGCCAAAGAGCGGTGGGAGTTCGGGATCGAGGATGTACTGGCACACACCATCGACAAGATGACGCGGCGGCATCCCCATGTCTTCGGTCCCGACCGGTCGTCCCGCAAAAAGGGACATCCGGCGACGGCGAAGGAGGTCCTGGTTCGCTGGGAGGAACTCAAACAGAAGGAGAAGCGGAACCGCAAACGCACCTCCGTGCTGGACGGCGTTCCAAAACCCTTGCCGGCCCTGATGCGGGCCTATCAGCTCCAGACTCGTGCTTCACGGGTCGGGTTTGACTGGAAGGAGATTCGGCCGGTCTGGAACAAGGTGCGGGAGGAGATGAAGGAATTGGAGCAGGCGATTGATGAAGGACAGGCCCGGCAAATTCAGGCCGAGATCGGGGATATTTTTTTCACCCTCGTGAACATGGCCCGGTTTCTAAAGCTGGATCCGGAGGAGTCCCTGCGCAAGGCCAATCAACGGTTTGTGGAACGGTTTTCTTATATCGAGAGGAAGGCCGGGAAGTCGCACAAGACGTTGTCGAGCATGACCTTGAATGAGATGGACCGGTTGTGGGAAGAGGCCAAATCGGCCGAGAGAAAACGCGGACCCAAAAAATTAAAGCGCCGGAATCGTTGAAGTTGCCTTTGCACGGGGAAGAAGCTATCATAGTGCCCCTATGAAACGAAAATCCTTATGCCATTAAACTATCTGGATAAGAGCGGCCGGGCCCGGATGGTGGACATTACCAAAAAGCCCCGGACCGAGCGGACGGCCACGGCGACCGGTCGGGTTTATTTAAGACCCGATACCTTGAGACGGATCCAAAAAGGCGGCGTGGCCAAGGGCGATGTCCTGGCCATCGCACAGGTGGCCGGGGTCATGGCGGCCAAGCAGGTGCCGAGTCTGATCCCGTTGTGTCATCCCTTGTTGCTGTCCGGCGTCGGGATGCATTTCAAAGAGAACCCGGTTCCGGATTCCAAGAACCGCTGCAGTATTACGATCACGGCCGTGGTAAAAACGTCCGGTCAGACCGGCGTCGAGATGGAAGCGATGACGGCCGTCTGTGTGGCGGCCCTGACGATTTACGATATGTGCAAAGCGGTCGATCGGGAGGTGAGTTTCGGCGAGATCAGACTCGTATCGAAGACCGGCGGAAAATCGGGGACGTACAAACACGAAGTAAAAGGCAAAAAATAAAAAGGTCGGACATGGTCAAGGTTCGTTTATTTGCAAGCCTCAAGGGTCTGTCGGGCCGTCCGGAATTCGATCTGGAACTGAGCCGTCCAATCCCTCTGAAGGAATTATGGAGTCAATTGCAGCCAGAAATCCCTCAGATCATGGATTGGGTCAAGGAAAAGAAAGTTCTTGTCGCCGTGAATCAGGAGATGGCGACCGAGGAGACCGTGATCCGTGACGGCGACGAAGTCGGTCTCATGCCGCCCTTTTCCGGCGGGGAACAATTCAAACAGGCCAAGCCATCCGTGCCGGCCCGGGGCCGGGGGCGGAAGGCCGCGTTCGCCGGATGGACGCGCATCCAGACGGAGGATTTCTCGCTGGATGCCGAGTTGAAACGGATCAAGGGCGCCTCCAAGCGGATCGGCGGCGTGGCCGTTTTCGTCGGTGCGGCACGCGACTTTTCCAAGGGACATCCGGTGAGCCGGTTGGATTATGAGCATTATGCCGGTCTGGCCGATAAGACGCTGGCCGAAATCCGGCAGAGGGCGTTGAAACGGTTTCAGATCATCGAGGTCTGCATCATCCACCGGACAGGGGAGATTCCCATCGGTGGGAACATTGTTTTGATCCTGACTGCCGCTGAGCATCGGGCCGAGGCCTTCCGGGCCTGCCGGTGGTGCATTGACGAGTTAAAAGTGATCACGCCCATCTGGAAAAAGGAGACCACACCGGAGGGGGATATTTGGGTGGAGGAACGCCCGTAGATGAGATCGTTCCGGTTATTGATCGCGTTGATCGTCTCGGGAACCATGGCCGTTCCGATCCCGGCCGCCGCGTCTCCGACGTCATATGTTCCGGGCGAAATCCTGGTGAAGTTCAAACCCGGCACGCCGGACGAGACGATCGAGCGATTTGCGGACCGGATGAAAACGACCGTCAAGAGAAAATCGGACTTGACCGGCGTCCAGCGCCTTTCCCTTCCGGCCGACCTGTCGGTCGAGGAGGCCCTGTCCGCTTATCAAAACCATCCGGATGTCCTGTACGCCGAGCCGAATTACATCCGACGCGCCTCGGCCACGATCCCCAATGACTCCTTTTTGAATGAACAATGGGGCCTTCATAACACGGGTCAGACCGTCAATGCCAATCCTCCGTTCAGCGGGATCGCGGGCGCCGACATCGGCGCGCCGAAGGCCTGGGACATTACCACCGGATCATCTCAGATCATTGTGGCCGTGATCGACAGCGGGGTGGATTACACCCATCCGGATCTTTCAGCCAATGTCTTGACCAACGGCTGGAATTTCGTCGGGACACAGACCTGCACCTTGGATGCGAGCAATAACTGCAACTGTACGGCGGATGATCTGAACGGAAACAGCGATCCTATGGACGACAACGGACACGGAACCCATGTGGCCGGAATCATGGGGGCCGAAGGGAACAATTCTATAGGGATTGCAGGCGTTCTTTGGACGGCGCAAATCCTGCCGTTGAAGATTCTGGGTGCCAACGGCTGCGGTTCTGCCGGGGATGAAATTCAGGCGATTGATTACGCCATTAATAAGGGAGCAAAAATTATCAATGCGAGTTTCGGAGGTCCCGATCTCTCCTCGAGTGAAGAAGATGCGATCCGAGCGGCCAATACCGCCGGAATTGTTTTCGTGGCGGCGGCCGGGAACGAATCCTCGGACAACGACAAAGTCCCGATCTATCCCGCCGGCTATAATCTCCCGAATGTAATCTCGGTCGCGGCGTCTGACCCGGACGACCAACTGGCCGCCTTTTCCAATTTTGGAAAGAACCGGGTGGATATTGCCGCGCCGGGGGTTTGCATCCTTTCAACGATCTCCAGCCAGGTCGCATCGGAGTTGAGCCGAAGCTGTCCCAACTCGGCCCCGGCGGGTTATGATTATCTGTCCGGTTCCTCCATGGCCACCCCCTTCGTATCCGGGGCGGCCGGACTGCTCTTGTCTCAAAAACCATCGCTGACGCCGGAAGAAGTACGTGCCATCATCTTGTCCACGGCTGATCCCAAAGAAGGATTGAAAGGCCGGGTGGCCTCTGCGGGGCGATTGAATGCCTTCAACGCGCTGCGCGGCATCAAAGGATCGGGGTTGATCGGGGGAAGCGGCGGATGCGGTTTCCCGATGGGCATGATCCGGACGTCCGACCGGGAGTCATCGCCGCCGATACAGAATCTGCTTTTTCTGCTCGGGATCTTCTGGCCGCTCCTGATCCCGCTGATCCGGAAACATCGCTGTCATCGAAGGACGTTGAGGATTCTTGCGAACCGTCAGAGCGTCGCGGCCGCTTCCGGGTTGTTAATCCTGGTGATTTTTTGGCCTTCGACCGCCGCGGCGGTTGAGGAGGTCTCCTCGTTTCAGCCGGTCCATTCGTTGGGGTTGAAGATCGGATACCACCGGTATGATAAAAGCGAATACCTCGATACCAATTCCGGACTTGTATCCCGGGGTGACCTCGCCGGTCTGAGCGAAGAGCTGGAGTACGAATGGCGATGGCGGGAGGACGCCGGTCTTTCGGTCACGGCCGGCCGTTATCACAGCCGGACGGATCTGAAAAATGTCTGCTGCAACAGCCTCGAGTTTTCGACGAATTACCTTCTTATTACACCCAAGCATTACTCGTCCATACAAGAATGGATGGAGTGGTATATCGGCGGCGGAATCGGGTATTACAATTTCAGCCGAGAGATTCACGGATTGCTGGAGGATCGCCTCTCCGCAAACGTCTTGGGAATTCATGCCGTGATCGGGTTGGATTGGCCGGTTCTTCCGTGGATCTCGGTTTTTACCGAGACCCGTTATGCCCTGGCCAAGGTCAAAAGTGCCGATCATTTCAACGATGCGCTGGACGTGGGCGGCCTCAACTATTCCTTCGGTCTCCGTTGGCGATTCTCACCGGCTGGTCTTCGTAAAAGCACCGCCTATTGATTGAAGACCCCTTCCGGGACCCGTTCTTGATCGGTCCTCTATAATATGGTATCCTAACAGGGTTTTTCACAATCTGGGGGCTCGAGTATGGCGACTCAGAAAGATCGGGTCACGGATGATCTGCAGAAGTTCATCAAAAAAAGCCAATGGGACAAAGCAATTCAGGCCTTGGCCCGCCTGTCCGAGTTGGAGCCCCAGAACGCCGTTCACCGGCTCCGTTCCGGTGATTATTGCCTGAAGCTGGGCGCAACCCAGAAAGCGGTCACGGCCTATCATCAGGCGGCGGATCTATTCGCGGAAGGCGGGTTTGTCGTCAAGGCGCTTGCGGCTTATAAAATCGTCCTCCGGTTGGATCCTCAGAATAAACAGGCCCATGAGAAAATGCAGGGACTACACGGACAGGCCCGGCAGCAGGCGGCCCTTTCCCAACCATATGTGCTTACGGCCGATATGCCGGTGTCGGAAAGAACGTCTTCGCCTTCAACCCCGGCCGTGGATGAGCAGTCCGTTGAGCAGCGAGAGGTCCCGACCGGCTCCCTTCTGGACCAAAAACCGGAACAAGAAGCTTTGGATGAAGGGGTGATCGGCGTTCAGCCATTTAATCTGGAGGAGTTCGGAGCCGAGTTGAAACCCACGCCCGCCGAGACTGCGTTCATGCCGGAGGCCGAATCGGTGACGGCGGTTCCGTCCGCTGACCCGGACTCGGGCGGATTTGAAATCGAACGAACCTCTTATGTCGAGAGCGGAGGTTCCGCGCCGTCGCCGGTGCCCGCGGCGTCCGAGCCGCCCTCGGAATCAAAACCGCCGGAGCGCCGGCCGACGGATGTCATCCCGTTGTTTTCCAGCCTGTCGCCGGACGAGTTCTCGGAAGTGGTCGAGCGGATGATTCATTTCCAGTACCCATCCGGATATCGGATCGTGAAAGAAGGGGACGCGGGCGATTCGGTTTATCTCATCAGCCAGGGCTCGGTTCAGATCATGACCAAGGTCGGGAACCGCGAGATCCCCCTGTCCGAGCTGAAAGACAATGATTTTTTCGGCGAGGTCGGTTTCCTGACGGGCCGTCCCCGGACCGCGAGCGTGATCACCAAGACGGATACCGAAGTCTTGGAACTTCGGGGCGAGGACCTCGTGACGATTATTGAAAAATTTCCCCGTGTCCGCGAGGTGCTGGAAAGTTTCTATAAGGCACGTGTCCGGGACACTCTCTCCAAAGTCAAACACCCGGGACTTTAGCCACAACCTGCCAAGAAGGGAATAAGCACGGAATGGAAATCAAAGCGCTGGGTTGTTACGGGGCCGAATTTTTAGCGACCGACGCCGACGGGAAAACCGTCACTTATAACACCTCCGGATTCCTGGTCGGCCGTTCCGTGGTGATCGATGCCGGCACTCTTTCGACGTCGTTGAAACTGGACGAGCTGAGACAGATCCGGCATGTGCTGCTGTCTCATATCCATTTCGACCATATCAAGGGGCTGCCTTTTCTGGCCGATACTCTTTTTGGAAAGATTCCGGTGCCGATCGAGATCCATAGCCTGGACGAAATCCTGGCCGGGCTTCATGAACATCTTCTGAACGATACGGTCTGGCCGGATTTTACCAAGCTTCCAAACCGTGAGCAGCCGACCTTTCGTCTGTCCGAACTGCGGGAGGGTGACCGTCAGCCGGTGGGCGGGCTGCAGGTGATTCCGGTGCGGGTGAACCATATCGTTCCGACCATCGGATTCATCATCCAGGATCGAACCGGAGCAGTGCTCTACAGCGGTGATACGCATGAGACCAAACGGATCTGGGAGGTGGCTTCCAAAATCACCCATCTCAAAGCGGCCATGATCGAGACCTCGTTTCCGAATGATCTGCATCAACTGGCGGTGAAGAGCGGGCATTTGACCCCGCGGCTGCTGGCGCAGGAGTTTGCCAAAATCGGCAAGCCGGATATTCCGCTGTACGTGTACCACATGAAGCCCCAATATGTCGAGCATCTGACGGCCGAGATTGCGGCCCTCAAGATTCCGAACGTCCGGTTGTTGAAAGACGGACAGACATTTACCGTGTAAACAGGAACAAGATGGCCTGGTTTAAAAAGGACAAATCCAGCCGGTCGGCCGAGGGGAAACGGTTTAAGATCCCGGAAGGGCTGTGGCTCAAGTGCGACAGCTGCAAGGAGGTGATCTACCGGAAGGAGATCGAGAAAAACGCCAAGGTCTGTCCCAAATGCAATTACCATTTTCCCATTTCGGTCGAGGAACGGATCGCCTTGATCCTGGACGAAGGAAGCTTCAAGGAAGGGGACGCGGGCCTTTCCCCGATGGATCCCTTGAATTTCAAGGATTCCGCCCGCTACCGGGATCGACTCAAGTCGGCCCAGGAAAAGACCCGCCGGCGTGAGGCGATGCTGGTCGGGGAAGGAATGATCAACCATCTGCCGGTGATCATGGGCGTGTTCGATTTTTCATTCATGGGCGGCAGCATGGGCTCGGTCGTGGGAGAGAAGATTCTGCGCGCGGCCGAACGGGCGGCGGAGCGGCGATGGCCGTTGATCATCGTCAGTTCGTCCGGCGGGGCGAGGATGCAGGAAGGAATCCTCTCGCTCATGCAGATGGCCAAGACCTCGGCCGCACTGGCCCGACTGGCCGAGGCGAAGGTTCCCTACTTTTCGATTCTGGCCGATCCGACCTTCGGCGGCGTCACGGCCAGTTTCGCCATGCTGGGCGACATCATCATCGCGGAACCCAAGGCCCTGATCGGTTTCGCCGGTCCCCGCGTGATCGAGCAGACGATCAAACAGCAGCTCCCGGAAGGATTCCAGCGATCCGAATTCCTGCTGGACCACGGGATGGTCGATCTGATCCTGGAGCGGAAAAAATTAAAGCAGACCCTGACCAAGCTTCTTGCCTTTTTTAGTCCATGACCCTTTCCTATCCAAAGGCGATCGAATATCTCTACGGTCTGCAGTGGCACGGCATCAAACTGGGACTCGACACCATTCGACGACTCATGACCGTCCTGAATGAACCGCATCGGCGTTTTCGCTCGGTCCATATCGCCGGCACCAACGGCAAGGGATCCACCGCGGCAATGGTGGCGACGATCCTTGCCACGGCCGGATACCGAACCGGGCTCTACACCTCACCCCACCTGATCGATTTTACGGAACGGATCTGCGTCAACGGCGAGCCGATCCCACGGAAGGCGGCGGCCGGTCTGACCGGACAAATTCGGGACGCAGCGGCCGGTACTCCGGTCACCTTCTTCGAGTTCACGACGGCGATGGCGTTCCTGTATTTTGCGGATTCCGCCGTTGATTTTGTCGTGGCCGAGGTCGGGATGGGCGGACGGTATGATGCCACGAATGTATTGACGCCGCTTGTCTCCGTGATCACCCCGATTGATTTCGACCACCAGGCTTATCTGGGGGATACGATTGAACGGATCGCCGCCGAGAAGGCCGGGATCATCAAACCTTCGGTACCGGTGGTGACGGCGGCGGACCGGCCGGAGGCCGTGAGCGTGATCCGGACTGTCTGCCGCGAACAGAACGCCCCGCTCTATCGGCTGGGGTTTGAAGTTCGCGTGGAGGGGGTGACGCCGCAACGGTTCAGCTATCAGGGAATCCATGGATCTCTTGCCGATCTGAACTGTTCACTGCTGGGAAGGCATCAGTTGTCCAACGCGGGTTGCGCGCTGGCCGTGCTGGAACTTCTGGAACAGACGGGAATCTCGATCGGGGAGGAAGCGGTTCGTCGGGGGCTTTCATCCGTTCGATGGGAAGGCCGATTGGAACCGATGCCGCCGGCTCCCTCCGGTGCGGCCGTGATCTTGGACGGTGCCCACAATCCGGCCGGCGCCCGGGTCCTTCGAACCTTTTTGAAAGAATCGCGCCCCTCCCGCCCGGGGCGGCTGATTCTCGTGGTGGGAATTCTTCGTGACAAGGATATCGACGGCATTCTGGGGGAACTCGTTCCGATCGCGGACGAAGTGATTGTAACGCGGCCCCGTTATGAACGGGCCGCATCGGCGGATGATCTGAAGCGGCATATCGAGAAATACGGAGTCCGCGTGACGGTCCGCGAACCCTTGGAGGATGCGCTTCGGTATGCGCAGTCCGTTGCGGCGGCCGCGGACCGGATCTGCATCACCGGATCCCTCTATACCGTCGGTGAGGCGCGATCCTATCTCAAGGGATTGGCGCAGCCTTCCGCGCTGAGGGGGTGAGATGCCGCGGCGAATCGGCTCAGGACTATCGCGATGACGGGCGGTCTGTGGTCCTTTCAAAGGACATCCATCGCGGCCGCACTGCTGTTTTCTCTCCTTCCCTGTTCCCCGACGTCTGCGCAGTTGGTGCCCCATGTGTCCTCTCACGTGAAAAGCAACGATCAGCCGATCGAAATCACGGCCGAACAGATTGAGTACCTCAAAGATGAAGATCGGTATATCGCGGATGGCTCGGTTAACGTGATCCAGGGATCCGTTCATCTCACGGCCGATCATGTGGTACTGGACAATCAAACCGGTCTCGTGAAAGCCTCCGGCCATGTCGTTTTGCAGGACAAGGGAGACGTGCTGTCGTCCGACCGGCTCGATTACAACCTTCAGACCAAAACCGGCACGGCCGTTCCCGGTCAGCTCTTTGCGAGAAAGGTGAACTATCACATTCAGGCGGCACAGATGGACCGGTCGGGAGAGTCGCATTATGAGCTAAGGACCTGGTCGGCCACCTCGTGTGATGCCGATGAAGGCGAAACCCCCTCATGGCGATTTCGCGGCCGGACGGCCCGCGTCGACCTGGGGCAGTATCTGGTTGCGCGGGATGTGGTTTTTTACGTCAGGGGCATTCCGGTGTTCTACGCGCCGTATCTTGTTCTTTCGATGAAAACGACGCGGCAGAGCGGCTTATTGATTCCACGGTTTGGCTATAATACGGTGGATGGACTGCGGGTGAACCAGGATCTTTTCTTGGCGCTCGGTCCCAGCCAGGACGCGACGCTTACGCTCGATTACCGCGCCATCCGAGGAACCGGCGCAGGGCTGGAATACCGGTACAAACTCAGCCGGGGGTCCGAGGGGCAACTGCATTACACGATTTTCGACGATCATATCACCGCAAGCCGGCGGTCGGAGACGACGCTTTCACATGTCCAGCGGTTTACGACCGATTTCCAGGCCCGCTTGAACGTTCATCTCATCAGCGACGTCAACCAGCTCCGGGATCTGAGCTCAACCACGGCGGACCGGCTTCAGCAAAGTCTGGAATCAACCTTTGTCATCTTCCGGCGGTGGGACAATCAAGACCTCAGCCTGTCAGCCCGATTGACCCGGGATCTCGTCACCCGAAGCAACACCACACTCCAGGAGCTGCCCAAAGCGAGCTATGTTCTTCGGGAATATCGCCTGGGCGATCTTCCGCTGTATACCGGACTGGATGCGACCGCCGTCAATTTCTGGCGCGAAAATGTGGATGCGGCGGCCGGCTTAATCCGGGCCGTTCGTCTGGACGCCTTCCCGCGGATCTGGACGAGACTGAACCTGGGAGGGATTGTTTTGACCCCGCGTGCCGGTTATCGGGAAACCTGGTACAGCCGTGATCTTGTTTCGGACTCGCCCACCCGCCGTGGGCTGGAGATACTGGATTTGGGTGCCAACACGCGTCTGACCAAACGGTTTGAATCGTCCGGTTCCGGCCGGCTGGTTCATTTCATCGAGCCGGCCGTGGTGTATGACTATGTCCCTCGTGTGGATCAAGCCAATCTGCCTCATTTCGATGATATCGATCAGCTTCCCCGGAAGAACAGTGTCACCTATTCGCTGACCAACCGCCTCGTCTGGGAAGAGGAGGCCGATCCCGAGAAACCAGCCTCTCTGGAATGGATCTTCTGGAAACTCACGCAGAGTTACGACATCCATGCCAAACGGCTCGAGGGGAATCCCGGGCCGGCGCATCCGTTTTCAAATCTCCGATCGGAATCCATCCTGAGGCCGTCCACCAAAACCTCGCTGGACATCGACACCTTTTATGATCTTTCCCAGCGAAAAACCGTCTCGTTCAACAGCGATCTGCATCTTCAGGTGCTGAACCCCTGGGAGATCGGGGTCGGCCAGCGATACACACGCGAGGGCGCGCCGGGCCCGAATGGAGATCCGATCAATCCCTTGAGCCCGCCGGATCGGATGTTCTGGTACAGCCAACCGTCGCCGCTTCTCCGTTTCCTCACGATGGATACAAAGATCGTGCTGCTGAGCAAGATGACCCTTACCGCGCGTGTTTACTACGATGTCAAGGACCAGGCCATTGCCGAGACGGATTACGGACTGAGGTATATCGGTCAATGTTGGGGCATTGATTTGTCCTATCAGATACTGCCGGATCGACGGCAGTGGGGTTTCCTGATCACCCTTCGGCCGGAGGAGATGTCTCGCGCATCAACCATCGGCTTTTAATTCGAGAGATAACCGGGCCGATGCGGCTTGACAGTTTTAGGCCGGTTGAGTATCGTGCTGGGTATTCGCGAGCGAAGCCGACCGTTAACGGGAGATTGTTTTAATGGATCCGAGGGGCAAAGCGGTACTGATTACGGGAGGCGCGCGGATCGGCCAGGCCGTGGCTTTTGCGCTGGCGAATCGAGGCGCCGATGTTGCGATGACCTACCTTAAATCGAAAAAGAGCGCGGAGGAGACCGCAGAGTGGGCCAGAGATCTCGGGGTCCGCGGGCTTGTGGTGCGTGCCGATCTGACGAATGAGGCCGACCTCGGCAATGCGATCAAGAAGGTGAACACCGCTTTTGGAGGACTGGATATTTTAATCAATATGATTTCCATCTATGAAAAGACAGCACTGAAAAATCTGAATTCCAAAATCTGGCGAAAAAATATGGAGGCCAATTTGGAAGCGGCCTATCTCCTCTCGCTCAAATGCGCGCCCATCATGAAGCGGCGTGGCGGCGGCCGCATCATCCATTTCTCGGACTGGGTGTCGGCCAGCGGGCGGCCACGATATAAGGATTACGTTCCGTACTACGTCTCAAAGGCAGGGGTCATCGGACTAACCGAAGCGCTGGCACTGGAACTTGCACCAGAGATACTGGTCAATGCGATCGCGCCGGGCCCGATCCTCCCGCCGCCGGGTCTTACGGCAAAGGAAAATCGCGAAGTTAAAAGCGCCACGCCGCTGGGCCGGTGGGGAGGTCCGGAAGAAATCGCCAAGACGGTTTTATTCCTGATCGAGACGGACTTTATCACGGGCGAATGCATTCGAGTTGACGGCGGGAGACATCTTTACTGATACGAGAAAGAATGGTCTTGGTTACAGCGGATGTCACGGTCGAGTACGAAACTCGATATACTCGATGCGGCCACGATCATTAATGAAGGCGTTCGCGATCCAACTGATGAGCGATAAGAAAAGCGCTCCAAAAACGGACGGCCAGAATCCGGACACGTGAAACCCCTTCACAATCGTCCCCGCGATGTACAACATGAATCCGTTGATCACCAGGGCAAACAAACCCAGAGTCAGGATGGTAATCGGTAGTGTAAGCAGTATCAGGATGGGTCGGAGAACGGCATTGATCACGCCCAGCACAGCCGCGGCGACAAAGGCGGCCGGGATATTATCGACAGCGATCCCCTTGATCATTTGACTGATCAGGATCAAGGCCAAAGCATTAATCACCCATCGAATCAGAAGTCCTTTCATGTACCCTCTCGTTGACTACTGTATAACTCAAACAGAGTTGTTTGGCAATAGCCTTGAGTTCCAAACCCGCCACCGGACAGGATTGATGCCATGATCACGAATCAGATGGATACGCCGGCAGGGTGGTGAGGCGCGGGTCCTCGACGTGGCCTCCCATTATGAAGTGATACAGGTCTTGATACCGCCGCGATCTCCTGATGACAGGCGATCACCTGTTCCAGATTCTCCGGCATCAAACCAGCCTCCGGGCCTCATTGAAAAGCGCGATGTATTCCTCCGACCGGAAGTCGGGATAGGTGTTGGGGAGCGGAACGAAGCTTTTTCCCTGATAGACGAGTGTGACCTCGGCGTAAATGCCGTCCCGGAGATAGATCCGGTGCGAATAGTCCTTGGTCGTCGCCAGCACGATCTTCGACGGGGCGATATAACCCGGATCCAGATTGATCCGCCGGAGACTACCTTCGGCCGTTTTCCGGGTCCGTTGTTGTTCCAGTTCATTTGTAAATTGCTTGATCTCGTGCAGCGTATCGGGCGAGATGGGTTCCTTGAAGAAAAGGAATTGTCGCTTCAAGTCCGGGCCCAGTTCCTTTTCATAATAGGTTGTATGAGTCCAGGGATAGACGGGACTCTCAAGATCGATCGGCCCGAAGCGCGAGACGATCGGCTGCCGGACCTCTTCGAACAACGTGGTCCGGTTCGAGATCATTCCAATGAAAAGCTTGACCGGAGTCGCGGGGGTTATATGTCCCATAATTTCTGGAGGGCTGTATCGAGTGCGGTGAGATGGATCTCGGCGCGCTCTTCCCGCGTAAGATGGATCGGGGTTTCGGTCGTGTAGCAGCGCCGGCTTCCGTTGGCGTAATGGTAGAAGGCCTGAGGCCAGTCTGGCCTTTGCTCGAGCATGATCCTGAAGTCGTCATCTGCGTTCCCTCGGTGGATCAGGCCGTCTTCGGCAGGCATTCCCTCGATCTCTTGGTTCCGGTTGACCGGGTAACGGGCGCCGATTCTGGCGATCATCTCGCAGCCCCACGAGGGCTCGCCGCTCTGCGTCAACTCATAGAGATAGAAGCCCGGGGTGTCGATGTCTTCATGAAACTCCATGGCGAGGGAAAAGGGCCGGTTGGCCGCGGCCTGTTTCACATACCGGACCTCGGCCGGCGGCGAGGGATTTTTGAACTGCCGGTTCAGATCGACGCGCGCTGCATTTTCCCGTGTGTTGTGTTCGTATCCGAACGGGTTGACGCAGGGAAGAACGGTGAACTCGAACCGTTGATACGGATCCGGGAGCGATGAATAGCGTTTCAGAAACTCCAGAACGGCCCAGACGCTTCCCGGTTCATCCCCGTGGATTCCACCGCCGATATAGACCGGGCGCGTTTTGGGATTGCCGGTCTTGGCGCCCTTCAACGTGAGATGATAAAAGGGGTACCGTTCCCCTTCCGTTTCGACCACACCCGGTTCGACCACTTGCAGCGATGGAATCTTGCGGGTCGCACGGTCGATGGCCTCGACCACTTCACGATAATCGCGCACTTTCTTAAGAATGGATCGGCTCATTTCATAAAACTATCATATGAGCCGGGACAAATCAATCACGCAGAGCGCCCGGGAAAATCCATTGCAATTCCGAGGGCAGTTGATTACAATAGCAGCGTTTTTGGCTTCTTCAATCCAAGGAAATCTATCCAGCGAGCAAGGCGAGCGAGAGGGGGAGGCTCCGACTGGCTTCGCCAGCGGTGGGGGCGACGCGAGCCCCTACAATTAGAGAGGAGTTACGGCGTGATTGAGCGGACACTGGCGATCATCAAACCGGATGCGGTTTCCCGCCAACTGACGGGGGAGATCATCAAGCGGTACGAGCTTCATGGATTTAAGATCCTGGCCGTCAAGAAGATTCAAATCACGAAGTCTCAAGCAGAATGTTTCTATTACGTCCACAAGCAGCGCCCCTTTTTTGAGAGTCTTGCCGGTTTTATGGCCGGAGGGCCGATGGTGGTTCTGGTGTTGGAAGGGAAGGATGCCATCAAGCGCCACCGCGATCTGATGGGGGCGACCAATCCGAAAGAGGCCGCCCCGGGGACGATCCGCAAGGAATTCGGGACGGATATCGAGCACAATGTGGTTCACGGATCGGATTCCCGTGAATCGGCTCAGTTTGAGATCGGATATTTTTTCAGCGGTCTTGAATTCCAGCCCTGATCCAAATCGATCATGCTGAACATCTCCAGACGGTACGATGTGATTGTCGTCGGCGCGGGCCTCGAAGGGCTTCTCTGCGCCGCCGTGCTGGCCAAGCGGGGCAAGCAGGTGATCGTTCTCGAGGAATCGCCGATGCCCGGCGGGGCCTCGTTTCGACTCACAAAATCCGACTACACCTTTGTCAAAGGGCCGACGCTCTTCCTGGGATTCGAGCGGGATGGCTTGTACGACCGTCTCTTCACCGAGCTCGGACTGTCGCTGTCCATGCTCAAGCGCGAAGGACTTCTGTTTCGCAAAACCCAGCCGCCCCTTCAGATCGTCCTTCCGGATCACCGGCTGGACTATTTCACGGAGCCGGGTGAATTGCTGGAAGAACTGAAACGGGAGTTCCCGGATCAAGTCCGGGAGTTGAAGGCCTTCTGGTCGGAGATGGAGCAGTGGGAGCAGATCATCCGTCCGAGGATGCATCAGGCTCAGCGGGTGAATCCGCGAACGGTTCAGGACTGGATCCACGGCCTCCGGGAACGGATGCGGTATGCCTCGGCGGTGCGGACCCAGCGCCGGCAGCGCGCCGAGTCCTTCCTGACCCGGCACGGACTGGCGCCGGAAATCCAACGCGGTCTGGAACTGCTTCTCCTGATCTTTATCGGAAAGACGATGGACGAGGCGACCGGCCTGGATCTCACCCACCTGCTGGGTTTGATTCAACGGGAAATGATCACGATCACCGGGGGGATTCCACGGCTGTCCGAGCTTCTCGTAAAAGTGATCCAGGAACATCACGGCGATGTCGTCTATCGCCAGCAGGCGGCCGAAATCATCCTCCGTCACCGGTCCGTGGACGGGGTCCGGACCGTTGATGGGGAAACCGTTCATGGAACGTCCGTGGTTCTCAACCTTCCCTGGCAATCGGCGCCCCAGCGGTCCCCGCTGCGAAAGGAGTTCACCCTCTATTTCGGCGTCTCGGAAAAGGTGCTTCCGTCACCGATGAAGGATCATCTTCTTTTTCTAAAATCATACGGGCGTCCGCCGCTGGCCGACAACTTCCTGTACCTCCAGGTGAACTCGGCGCAGGATTCATGGGCCGCTCCCAAGGGCCAGCGGGCCCTTCAGGTGATCGGGTATCTTCCGGAGACCGATAGGCCGAGACGGGAGGTTCTTCAATCGCTCGTTCAGCCGGTCACCGCCCATTTGACCTGGCTGATGCCGTTCTCGGAAGGCGTACTGACCTTTTTGGGGGACGACCTGGGCGAGACGGAGGCCGCAACCCGAATCCCGCTGAAACTGGCGGAGCAGGTCCAAACGACCCGGACGGTGACGCGAGACGGGGCCTATTTTCATCTGACCTCCCTCAAGAACCTCTATCTTCTATCGGATCTGGGCCATCGCCCGGTCGCTTCCCTGGAATCGGCCCGGTCCGCGGTGGAACTGGCCACCCTGGTTGCCAAAAACTCCTGACGGGTATTTCCTGCAAAACCGGTGAAACGATCCGTGGTGAATATACGCCTTCTCGGAATAGGTCTCGTCCTCTTGCTGGGACTGGCAGGCTGTGCAGAATCTCGTCCTCCCGCGGTCTCCCCCGTTCCGATTCCGGCCGCCCAGCGGGATACTTTCGAAGCAGGCCTGAAGGCCTATCAGGACCGGGACTATGCGAAGGCTGTGCGACAATTTCAGGCCGTGATCGTCCGTTTTCCGGGCTCCGCGCTCCTGGAGGAATCGCAATGGATGATCGGCAAATCCTATGAAGCCGAGAACGCCTTTGAGCGGGCGTTGAAGGAGTATCAATCCTTTCTTGTGAATTTTCCGAATTCCTCCCACCGGTATGAGTCGGTGTTGCGGATCGATCTTCTTGAAAGCATCCTTCGCGAGCGGCCGACGCAACGATCGTTTACGCGGCATGTCGGGATCAGCCTTTCCGGGGATCCCGGGAAGGCGCCGGCGCGATGGGAAAAGGCCTTGGACGCGGCGGCGTCCGACGGGATTCGCACCGTGATTCTTCCGGGGTATGGCCCCAACGGGGTTTTCTTTAAAACCGATCAGGCTCCCGTGGTGGATGCGAGCATTCCCGCAGCCGTGAAGGCGGCCCATGCGCGGGGTTTCAAGCTCTGGGTTCGGCTGCCGGCGCGCCATCTGCCCTGGTTCAAAGTTCCGGGAGAGGAACGTGATCTCCGGTATGACCCGGTTAAAAAACGGGTCGGACCGACGTCGGCCCTGGATCTGTTCAATTCCGTGACACTGGATCGCCTGGGACGATTCTATCTGGATCTGGCGGCCTCGGGCGCCGACGGCATCGTGATTGATGAGGAGTCGTTGATCGATGCCTGGGAGGGTTTCAGCCCGGCTGCACAGGCCGGCTTCCTTCAGGATTTTGGGGAGCCGCTTCAGCGCGATCGGCTGATGACGCTTCCCGGAGCGGACGGGAAAACGGACCGGATGCCGGAATCATCCGGGACGCCACTGTTCTGGAAATGGAGCGGCTGGAAAAACCGCGAGGTTTTAAACCGCCTGGCGGAGGTGTTCAAAACGGTTCGCGCACGCTATCCCGATCTGGACTGGGTCCGGATCGTCCCGTCCTCCGCAGTCACGCAGCCTCATATGGCTCTGGCCCGGTCGGGGCTTGATCTTCTGGAGGAGAAACAACACGGTTTCGATTATTTTGGAATCGTACTGTCCTTTGACCAAAAACAGGAAAACCCATTTGTGCTGCTGGATCGACTGGGCGAGCTGATCGGCGATCCGAAACGGGTGATTGCCCTGGTCCCATCGGTTGAAGCGCGCTGGGCGGCGTCGCATCTGAAAGACCTTCAGGGCGTGGGACTGATGTTCTTCGAAGCTGAAAAGGAACCCATCGCTCCCTTGACAAGACGCCGTCACTAATTTAGTATCAGGATGTTTAATATTCCAATGACGGAGGGCCAATGATACCTGAAGGGTTGCGTTATCACACCGAGCATGAATGGATCCGCCAGGAGAACCAGACGGCGGTGTTGGGCATCACGCATTTCGCGCAGGATGCGCTCGGAGATGTCGTCTATATCGAACTGCCGGAGGTCGGCGCCGAGGTTCGTTCCGGCCAGGAGATCGGGGAGGTGGAGTCCACCAAAACCACATCGGCGGTCTACACGCCCGTGAGCGGGAAAATCCTGGCCGTGAACGAGGAACTCAAAGACAAACCGGAACTGGTCAATCAGGATCCGTATGGTAAGGGATGGATCGTCAAGGTCCAGCTCACGAACCCGACCGAGGTAAAACAACTCATGGACGCCAAGCAATACGGGTGCTTTCTTAAAGAGAAGGCGGACTGAACCTCGATGGGAATTAGGCCACGGATCGTTGTGATCGGCGCAGGCCCGGGCGGTTATGTGGCCGCCATCCGGGCGGCCCAGCTTGGCGCTCAGGTGAGTTTGATCGAAGCGCAGGAAGTCGGCGGGACCTGTCTGAACAAGGGCTGCATCCCCAGCAAGGCTCTGATCTTCAATGCCGAGGTGGTGGGCCTTCTACGGCGCGCCGAGGAGTTCGGCGTTCATGTGACGAGTGAGCCGACGTTTGATGTCACCCGGATGTTGGAACGGAAACAACGGATCGTCCAGACGCAGGTCCGCGGGATCCATGCCTTGCTCAAAAGCTGGGGCGTGTCGCTGATCAAGGGACGCGGCCGGATGATCGGGCCCCACGCGGTCGAGGTGGTCGATTCCGGCGGGACCTTCAACCAACTCGAAGCCGACCGGATCATACTGGCAACCGGTTCCAAGCCGATCAAGCCCCTCATTTTTCCTTTTGACGGCGAACGGGTGATCACCAGCGAGGAGGCGCTTGAGCCTCGTGTTCTTCCGAAAAGTCTTCTCATCATCGGGGCCGGCATCGAAGGTTGCGAATTCGGTTTCTTATATCGGTCGCTAGGCGTTGCCGTGACGGTGGTCGAGATGAAGGACCGTCCGCTGGCCACCGAGGATGAAGAGCTGTCCCATCTCATCGCACGGGAGATGAACAAGCGGGGGATCACGCTCCACCTCGGCATGCGCGTTGAGAAAGTGGTTGTCGAAGCAACCCAGATCGTCGCAATGTTGAGCGGCGGGCCGACGGTCACGGCCGAGCGCCTTCTGGTTTCGATCGGGCGGACGATGAACACGGAAGGACTGGGACTGGAGGAGGCCGGTGTCGCGTTTGGAAAACGCGGCGAGATCATTGTGAATGAACGGATGGAAACGAATGCGCCCGGCGTCTACGCGATCGGAGACGCCGTGGGGCGGATCATGCTGGCCCATGTTGCTTCGGCCGAAGGAAAGATCGCAGCCGTCAACGCCGTTGCCGAACAAGGGAACCATTTGATGAATTACGATGTCGTCCCGGCCGGGATTTTTACGCAGCCCGAGATCGGAACAGTCGGCCTTAAGGAATGGGAGGCGGCCGAGAGGGGTCTCAAGGTTCGCATCGGACGGTATCCCTTCCGGGCGCTCGGACGGGCCCATACGATGGATGAGATTGCGGGCATGGTGAAGGTGATCGCGGACCGGGAAAGCGGCCGGATTCTGGGCGTGCATATTATCGGGCCTCATGCCTCCGATTTGATTCACGAGGCCGCGATCGCGATGCGGTTCGGCGCGAAGGCGTCGGACATTGCCGAGATGATTCATGCCCATCCCACACTCTCAGAGGCGATGATGGAGGCGGCCGAGGACCTGCAGGGTTCCGCGGTCCATCTCCCTCGACCCAAAGGCCCGCCTGTCGGCAGGCAAGGAACCGGATGAAACCGGCCGAGCAACAGATGAAGCTTCTTCTACGCGGGGTCGTCGAGGTGATCCAAGAGAAGGAACTGACCGGGAAACTGAATCTGAAACGGCCGTTGAAGGTGAAGGCCGGCTTCGACCCGACCGCCCCCGATCTCCATCTTGGACATACTGTCCTGCTGCACAAATTGAAGCAGTTTCAGGACCTGGGCCATGAGGTGACCTTTCTCATCGGCGATTACACTGCGATGGTCGGGGATCCGACCGGCGTCTCGGAGACCCGCAAGGTCCTGACCACGGAGGAAGTGGCCCGCAATGCCGAAACCTACAAGCGGCAGGTTTTTAAAATTCTCGACCCCGTGAAGACCGGCATCCGGTTCAACAGCGAGTGGTTGGGAAAGCTTTCCAGCCTGCATTTCATCAAGCTCGGAACGATGATGACCGTAGCCCGAATGCTGGAGAGGGATGATTTCCAAAAACGGTATCAGGAGCAGCGGCCGATCAGTATTCTCGAGTTTTACTATCCGTTGATCCAGGGGTATGATTCCGTGGCGCTGCAGTCCGACGTGGAACTGGGCGGGACGGATCAGAAATTCAATCTGCTGGTCGGCCGGGACCTTCAGCGCGCCCGCGGCATGAAGCCGCAGGTCGTGATGACCCTTCCTCTGCTCGAAGGCACCGACGGCGTTAGAAAAATGAGCAAGACCTACGGGAATTATATTGCGCTCGAAGACCCGCCCGCCAAGATGTTCGGGAAGATCATGTCGATCAGCGACATCCTCATGCTGCGATACTATGAGCTGTTGACGGACCATGATCTCATGGCGATTCAAGCGATGCATCCCATGGAGGCGAAGCTGAAGCTGGCTGATGAGTTGGTTGCTCAATACCATTCCAAAGAAGCGGCCACAAAAGCCCGTGAGGATTTTGATCAGAAATTTAGGAAGCGTCAGTTTGCAGTACCATCAGCAGTACAGTCAGATGTAACGCTCGATGCTTCTTCTCTTTATGCAGACAACACGAACATTGTAGAGGTACTTAAGCACTTTGGATTAGTTAAAAGCAAAGGCGAGGCCAGACGGCTGATTCAGCAGGGAGCAGTTGACATTGATGGAACGCGGGTTACAGATGTTAATATGATTCTGGCGGCTGGCAAGACCTTCCATATCAAAGTCGGGAAAAAGTTGTTTAGATCGGTTGAGATTAAAGAGAAGGCGAAGGATTGACAGAGTAGCCGGTTTGGGGCATACTGGCGACGTGCGGGCGTAGCGCAGCGGTAGCGTAGGAGCTTCCCAAGCTCTTGGTCGCGGGTTCAAATCCCGCCGCCCGCTCCAATTTTTGCTTTGCAAAAATTGGAGCATTCGAACAGTAGAGCAATAGACATTTAAAGTGGTCGAAGAAATGTGAGAATGCGGTCTATTGTTCAAATGCTCCCCATCGCCCTCCTTTATTTAAGCTTACTCTTCCCAAACCACGTCTCCTCTCAAGAAACCACATCATCACCTCAGTCTCTGATCGAGGAAGGGGACCGTCACTGGAGTCTTCGGGCCGGGGACCCGCGGAATCCAGAGACGGATTCAAAAGAGATCGACCAGGCGATCGCGGTTTATCATCAGGCGCTTGAGGCCGATCCGGAATCCCTGTCCGTTCGATGGCGTCTGATGCGGGCGCTGTTCTTCAAAGGCGAATATCTGACGGAAGAGAATGAGACAAAAAAGAAAATTTTCAACGAAGGCAAAACGATCGGGGAAGAGGCGCTTCACCGCATTCGCATCGAGGCCTCAAAACGCACCGGTCAGCCGATGGATCGAGCCGGGCCGGTCGATCTGGCACCGGTCATGAAGAGTTCACCGGATACCGTTGCGACATTTCTCTGGTCTTCGGCCAACTGGGGGGAATGGGCCCTGGCTTATGGAAAATTTCAAGCCGTCCGCCAAGGGGCCGCGACTAAAATTCGCGACCTGGCCACGGCCGTCAGCCTGATGGATCCAAATTATGCGGAAGGCGGGGGATACCGCGTCCTGGGGCGTCTTTATCATCAGACGCCGTATGTTCCCTTCGTCACGGGCTGGGCCTCCACAAAGGAGGCGGTCGGATTTCTGCGGCATGCCAGTGAGATTGGACCCCACAACTCGATCAATCGGCTCTACTTGGCCGAAGTGCTCTGGGATCTGAACAAGGATTCTCGGAATGAAGCGGTCAAACTTCTCGAGGACTTGATCCGTGACGCACCCCGTCCGGAATTTTTTGTTGAAGATCAGGCGGCTCAGGAAAGAGCCCGGGAGCTTTTGGAGCAGTGGCGAGAGAAGAATTAATGGATGGCATCAATTGCGGAGCCAAATCTCCTTGACAACCCCACCGGCACCCAGTAGAATGCGGCAAGTTTTCGGCGGTGTCGATCCGTCGCCAAAGAGAGGATCATGCATGGCTGCTCGCGCGCTTTCTTATGGACTGATTTTTTTTCTGGTTCTCTTTCAATCTCATCCGGCTTTTGCGCTTCTTCCCTATCTTGCTTCCGAGACGGCTGTTACTGTTGAGAGGGGCAAATCGAAACTGGATCTGAGCCTCCAGGATGACCGCTGGAACAGCCGTCTTTCCACGTACGCCCTCAAGGCGGAGATGACCTCCGGACTGATCAACAATCTCGATTTTTCGGTGGATGTGCCCTATCTGTTTCGCAATCAGAAAAAGGTCACTGATGAGGACGGCCTGGGGGATCTCACTCTTAAAGCCAAGGTCCGTTTCATCAAGGGACGAGAAGCCACTCCAGTCTCGATCGCCGGCCAATTAAGCGTCAAATTCCCGAGTTGCAACAAGGATAAAATGCTTTCTCAGGAATGCACCGGCGAGCCTGACGTGGGGATCCGGGCGATTGCCTCCAAAGAATTCTTTCCCGTGACGGTTCATCTTAATCTGGGATATCTCTTCATCGGAAATCCTCCCGACAAGCGGCTGAACGATATCGTCGTCTATAGTCTGGCGTTTGATTATCTGACGGTCGCGGATCATTTTCATGTTGTGGGTGAACTGGCGGGCGAGACCCACCGGTATCCGAAATCAACCGCCGGCCCAATGATGACGCGAAGCACCTCGGCCGATCCGCTGTCGGTTTTGATCGGTCTGCTCTACGATGTGGATGTGAACAAGGCGTTGAGTCTGTCCAGCAGCTTTGGCCTGACGGAGGCGAGTCCCGATTACAGTCTGTCGGTCGGGTTCCGCTACCTATTCTAAATCCATTTTATTCTTGCGGAAAAATTCCAACATCTCAACACAGTGAGAATATCCTGTCATCGTTTCACCGAAATGGATACTCGACCTAACCGGTGCGGTTATCTCACTCGTGTCGCCGGTGGTATCGTTCCAGCGAGCAAGGCGAGCGAGAGGGGGAGGCTCCATCTGGCTTGGCCAGTGGAGGGGGCGACGCCATCCCCTACAATCAGACCGCTTTTTTCACCCATCCGGAACGGATGCAGCGCGTGCAGGCCTTGATCCGCCGGGTCGTGTTGTCAACGAGGGCCTTGACGGATTTCAGGTTTGGATAAAAAGGGCGTTTTGATTTATTATGGGCGTGACTGACTCTATTGCCGATGCTCCGTCCTTTGCCGCAGATTGCACACACATATGCCACGGGACTTCTCCTTCGTTTTGTTAATATTGCAGAAATTAAAACGTCATGTTATCATATCGCCCATCGTGTGACAAGGGGTTTTTGCATCAATGTGGAGAAATGGCGTAGAGGCGCGGCATGTCGTGTCTCTACGAAAACCGCGCCTCGCCATGGTGAGCAACGTCGAACCGCTGGAAGCCATCCTCGACCCTCTTCAAAAACCCATCCGATACGTCAAGGGCGTGGGCCCCAAGCGGGTCGAATGGCTAGATCGGTTGGGCATCCGGACCCTGGAAGACCTTCTCTACTTCCTGCCCTGGCGGTATGAAGATCGAAGCCGTCTCAAGCCGGTCGCGCAGCTTATACCGGGGCAGGAACTGACCGTCTGCGTTGTGGTTCAATCCATGCATCTGACGGTCACATCCCGCCGCCGTTTTAAAATCTTCGAAATGGTCGCGGGAGACGATAGCGGCTCCATCCGGGTGAAATGGTTCAATCAGCCTTATCTTCAAAAGCTGTTTAAAAACGGGCAGCGGCTGATGCTGACCGGAAAAGTGAAGGTGAATCGATATCAGGGGCACGGTCTGGAGATCGAGAACCCGGTTTACGAGATTTTAGATGACGAAGCCGTCTCCGTGGGAATGCATACCGGCCGAATCGTCCCGATCTACCATGAGACCCAGGGTCTGACCAGCCGACCGGTCCGGTCGCTGATCAAAGCCGTTCTGGGTGATTATGCCGCTCGGTTGCCCGAAATCCTTCCTCCGTCCGTGATCCATTCTCATCAATTTCCTTCGCTGTCGGAAGCCCTGAGCCTGGCCCATTTTCCCTTGGAAGGGACGTCGTTGTCGTTGTTGAATGAGGGGCGCAGCGAGGCCCATCGCCGATTGGTATTCGATGAGTTCTTTCTTCTTCAACTCGGTCTCGGTTTGAAGCGGCGGGAGGCGTCGGAGGAGCCGGAGGGAACGGCCTTCCGAACCGATGGTCCGTATCTCAAACGGTTTCTTGAAGAACTTCCGTATCAGTTGACCCGATCGCAGTCGGCCGTTCTGGAGGAGATCAAAC
>JACQFA010000055.1 GCA_016200255.1 Nitrospirota bacterium
ATGCTGGCTTCCTCCAACGGTTCGCTCCTGTTCTGTCCCGTCTTCCAGATCAAGAACCACACTCTCTCCCAAGCGCTGACGGAAGGGATCTTCAAGGATTGGGACGGCTGGAGCACCACACGGGTGGATGTTCATTATCCGGGCCGGGAGGCGATCAACGGATTTTCCCCGGTCAACTTAAAAATCGAGGATCTCAGTCCGAAAAGCCTGGCCGGACAGCGTTGGTATATTTTCACCAGCCAGAACCCCGAAGAGACCTATGGCCCCTTGCGCTCGCTGATCGGCTGGACGGCCCTCTCGGCCGGGCTGGGTCTGCTGATCCTTGTGGCCCTGGCAGTTTTGGTGATCCGAACGATCGTCCGGCCGATTTTGCTCCTCCGCGGACAGGCGCACGAGATCATCCAAGGCATCCAGGCGCTTCCCGTTGACCGGGGGAAGATGATCGCGCCTCTTGCCCTGCCCAAGATGAACATACACACGGGGGATGAGATCGAAGACCTGGCCGAGGCTTTTTCCGAAATGGCCGGGACCCTGGAGAGCACCCGGCGGCTCCTGACCGAGACGACCCGACGCCTGGAGGAAATGGCGATTACCGATGATCTGACCGGACTTTATAACCGCCGGTATGTGATGGAGGAACTGAAGGCCGAATTCTCGCGGAGCATGCGGTTCGGTCTTCCGCTCTCCTGCATGGTCATTGACCTCGATCTCTTCAAGGAGGTGAACGACCGCTACGGCCATCTCGCGGGGGATGCCGTGCTGCGCCAGATATCGGATCTGTTTCATAACCATTTTCGCGAGCCGGACATCCTGGCCCGCATCGGCGGAGAGGAATTCCTGGCGATCCTGCCGCAAACCGATGTCCAGGGGGCCCTGGTGAAGGCCGAGTGGCTGCGCGATCAGGTGGAACGACAGGCATTCACGGTGGATTCCGGGAAGACGATTCGAATGACCATCAGCATCGGCGTGGCCGCCTATCCCGATGAGCGGATCCATAACATGGATCACCTCTTCAAGGTCGCCGACGATGCGCTCTATCGGAACAAGGAGACCGGCCGGAACCGTGTCAGTCAGGGATGAAGAAACGGGTTTTACAACGGCGTGCGTTTTTGGCGTTCCATGTTTTCCTTCAGCAATTTCCCCGCGTCCTCTGCCGGCAGAGGTTTGCTGAATAGATAGCCTTGCATCTCGTCACAATCCAGCGAGCGCAAGATTTCCAATTGCTCCTCAGTTTCGACCCCTTCGGCCACGACTTTCCGCTTCAAACTCCGGGCCAATGTTATAATGGCCTTTACAATGGCCTGATCGTCCGAATCCAGGGTCAGGTCACGGACGAACGATCGGTCGATCTTCAGACTGTTGATCGGAAACCGCTTCAAATAAGCCAGCGAGGAATAACCGGTTCCAAAATCGTCAATCGCAATTTCGACGCCCATCGCATGGAGTTTGTCCAACGAGACGCTGTTGGCCTCCAGATTCTGCATTAAAACGCTTTCGGTCAGCTCCAGTTCCAGGTAACGGGGCGCAAGTCCTGTATCGATCAGTGCCCGCTGCACGATTTCGACCAGGTTTTGGTTTTGAAGCTGGCGCGCGGATAGATTCACGGCGATCAGGATCGGGACCATTCCCTCGGCCTGCCATGTCTTGGTTTGAGCGCACGCCGTGCGGAGGACCCATTCCCCGATCGGGATGATCAATGCGGTTTCTTCGGCCAGCGGAATGAATTCGGCCGGCGGGACGATGCCCTTCTCCGGATGCCGCCATCGAACTAGGGCCTCCATGCCGACGAACTGTCCCGATTTGATAGCCACCTTCGGTTGGTAGTGCAGCAGGAATTCCTGTCGCTCCAACGCGTGGCGAAGGCTGCTTTCCAGCGCGAGTCGCTGTGAGGCCTTGACGTTCATCGTCGGCAGGTAGAATTGATACTGGCTGCTCTGTTCCTTGGCCCGAAGGAGGGCGGTGTTGGAATTCTTGAGGAGCGACTCAACGTCCTTCCCGTCGTTCGGGTAGACGCTCACGCCGATACTGGGCGTCGTGAAAAGCTCGTGACCCTCGATGAGGAACGATTCCGAGAAGAAGGCAAGAATTTTTTGCAGAACTTTGGGAATGTCGTCCGCCTGAGCCAGGTCTTCCAGGAGGATGGCGAATTTATCGCCCCCGAAATGGGCCACGGTGTCGCCGTTTCGAATGCAGGTGACGAGTCGTGCGGCGACGTTCTTCAGCAGAAGGTCGCCGACCTCGTGTCCCAAGGTATCGTTGATCACTTTGAAACGGTTCAGATCGAGAAACAAGATGCCGACCCGGCGTTTGCTCCAGGGCGCGCGGGCCAGGGCCTGAGTCAGACGATCCGTAAATAGATTTCGGTTTGGCAAATCGGACAGGGGATCATAATTGACCGAATGCTTGAGACGCTCCTCCCACTGTTTTTGCTCCGTCACGTCCCGGATGACGGCCAGCCCTCCGATGATCATGCCGGCCTCGTTAAACAGAGGGGAGTAGTATCCTTCAAAAAAACCTTGGTGACCGGTGCCCCTCGCGACGTACGACCGGTTTTTGGCCACGACGGTTTTGCCTCGCAGCGCTTCACGCAGAAACTGCGCTTCATCCGTATCCTGCAACGATAGAAATATGTCCGAGGCGTTTTTGCCGTTCGCCTCATCTTTGCCGATTCCGGTGATCCGTTCCATCCCCGGATTCCAGACGGTGAAGCGGCAATCGCGGTCAAAGGCGAGGATGCCATCCACACTGCTGTTGATCAATCGTTCGAAGATCACCCTCATTTCGGAATTGGCATGGAGAAGTTCCTGGGAACTCAGATCCAGGGAACGCTCCATCATCGTTCGGTCTTCATCAAATTGGCGGTAGGCTTTGTCCACGGCATGGACCAGCGCCTGCCATTCTGACGGAATCGCAGAGGGTTGACCGACATGCCGCTTGAGTTGGCGCAGGAGCAGGCTGTGCAGAGGTTCCAAGAATTATCTCTCCGAAAATGTGGTGATCGTCATCGTTTGGTTGTGCAGTTCGCATTTCGCATTGTGCGTAAACGGCGAGATCTCCCCATAGGAATAAAAGCCGGTCAGGACAGTACGGGCGCCCATGACATCGCGTACGCCTTCCACCTCTTCCTCGATTCTCTGTTTCAAGACCAGTTTTCTTCCGACGCAACTGATCAGGACGGCCAGATCGGCCGGGGCCGCGCCCAGGGCTTCACGGCTGGTCTTTGCCGCTCCGATGGATCCGTCAATCAGGCGGTCGAAGTTCGCCTTCATGAGACGGGCATAAGCGCCTTGGGGGACATCGCCCGCAAAGACCATGCTCTTGTCTTTCTCGTTGATCGATAAAATGGTGCGGACCACACCGGTTTCGCCTTCTTGCATCCGGAGGCTCAACGGAAATAGCAGCCCGGTGGCTGGAAGGCCCTTGGCATGTTCTCCTAAATAATTTTTATACAGGTCGAGTGCCGATTTCCCATCCAGTTCGTATAAAACGTTTCCTTCAGACCGGGTGATCAATCGCTCCGGGCCAAAGGAATCCCAGCCGCCCAGCGAGCCATAACCGATTTTCAACCGGTCTCCGTAGAGACCCAGAATCGCGACGGCCTCTCTCTCGGCCGGACCATCCCAGAGCACGAACGTCTCAAGAAAATACTCTCCGTCTCCGGAAAGGCCCCCGGTGATCGAAACCTCCGGAGGCAGATTTTTCGTCAGCCCGCGGACCAGATCGCTGCCGTTGATTTTGAGTCCATCCGAGAGAACAAAGACATGCACCAGTCCTTTCTGATCCAGTGACTGGGCCAGGCGTTCGCCAGCCTGAAAACTGTCTTTGACCTCGCCGATTTTAATGCGGGTGCCGTTGATCCGTGTATGTTCGAACTGGATCGCCGTCATGACCAGGGAATCATCCGTTACTTGAGTGTCGTAGATTTCACCGGCCGTCGAGCAACCCAAAAGATGGGCTTTGGGGAAGGCTTTCTTGATCAGATCAACCTGCGCCCCGCTTTTTAGAATGTTCCTGCTGCCGAATAATAAAACCAAGTCTGCCGATCTGCCCAGTTTCCCCGGCGGCGCCGGTTCCCAGCCCTTGCCTTCGGTCCATCGGTTCTGTTCGATTTTCATGTTTGATCTCCCGCCAAAAACAAACCCGAACATTTAGCTTTGCCAATGCAAAGAAATGATCGGGTTTGTTTTGAAACTATTTAAGGTCCATTCTCCATAACGATCCTACTCTAACAAGGAGGGAAATGGCCGGCTGTAATCTGCCTTAGAATATCTTCATTGGTTTGATCTCTCTTTCAATGTCCATTCGCTCATTCTACTAAATTTACAGATCATTGGCAAATCGGTTGGCCCGTTATTTCTTCTGAAAAACCCGATCCAGAAGCGGCTTGACCTCGCCCTTTTTTTCCATCTCGTCCAGGATGTCGGTGTCGCCGTAGAATTCACCGCCGATGAAGACCTTCGGCAGCGTGGGCCAGTTCGTGATCTTGGAAAGCGCCTCGCGCTTCGGCATGTCGTTCAAGACGTCAATGACCTGGTAGGGGTAGCCGTATTTTTCGAAAAACTGGATTGTCTCCTTCGTAAAGCCGCAGCGCGGTGCTTCCTTGGTCCCTTTGCCGTAGATCAGGATCGTGTTCTCCCGGGTTTCCTTCTTAATCGTTTCTTCGATGGAGCCATTCTGTTCCGACATGAGAGTCTCCTTTTAATTATAAATTATAATTTTACCGGGATTCATCCTGGGTGAATGCCTTGATCTCGACGGCATGAATCCGCCCGTCTTTCATCGGCTCGTTCAGCGCCTGGTAGATCATCCGGTGGCGGTCCAGAAGACCCTTTCCTTTAAAGCCGTCCGATACGACCCGGATACTGAAATGATCCATCGTGCCGGTCCGGTCCGTCACCGAAACCATGGCATCCGGCAGTGCGGTCCGTACATAGCCGATCAATGTGTCCTGAGTAATCATCGTGTCATTATACCAATGGTTAAGGTCTTAGTGCCAGTTGAATTATAGGGGCCCGCTGGGTGGGTGTTTTTTACTCCGATCATTCCGATCGCAGGACCTCAAGCGGTTTCCGGCCCAGAATACGATAGGTCGTCAGGAAACCGCCGAGCAGTGTGACGATCACGGTTGCAATCCATCCGATCAGAAGGGTCGGTGGATAGAACCGCCATGGAATGTCCAGAAAGAAATGAACGATGCCCCAGGAGAGACCGGTCGAAAGCAGTGCGCCGACGAGCGCCGCGACAAAACCGAGCAGGCCGTATTCCACGGCCATCATGGCGACGAGGGTCGTCCGTGCGGCGCCGAGCGTTTTAAAGAGAATCATCTCATGCAGCCGGCGCGCGCGGGTCGCGGCGATCGCCCCCGACAGCACGATCAGGCCGACCAGCAGTCCGAAGCCGGCCATGAACTGGACGGTGCGGATGATCTCTTTCAGGATTCCGGCGATGGTCTCCAGAACTTCGCGAAGGTTGATCGCCGTGACATTCGGAAGGGCGCCGATCACGGCGTTCTGGATCGGGAGGTCGTCTTCCGGCCGCGTGGCGGCCGTCGCCATATACGTGATCGGTGAACGATCCAGCGCGCCGGGTTCAAAGATAAAAAAGAAATTGGTCGTGAGGCTTCCCCAGTCGACCTCCCGGATGCTCGCGATCCGGCCGGTGACCAGAGCCCCCTGGATATCGAAGGTCACGGTCGAACCCAGATCGATCCCGAGATGCCGCGCCGCCTCAGCTTCGACCGAAATCAACGGAATCGAATCGGCGGTGTTCGTTTGGGCCGCCTCCGTCCACCATTTTCCACGCCGGACGACATTGTGATCCGGCAGATCCTTTTGATAGGTCAGTACATATTCCCGTGTGAAATACCAGCCGTCCGGGCTGTTTTCGGTCTGCATCCCGGAGACGTTTTTCCCATCGATGTCATGCAGCCGTGACCGGACCAGCGGCGTGAGCCGGATCGGTTTCATCAAGGGCCAATCCTTCATCAGGGTCTCAAAGGGTTGTTTCTGATCCGGTTGAAGATCGATGAAAAAAAGGCCGGGCGCATCCTTGGGAACGTTCTGGCGCAATTGTGACAGCAGGTTTCGCTCGACAAGGGCCAGCGTGAGAAGGATCGTCACCCCGATTCCGATCGAAAGGGTGATCGTGACGACCTGACGTCCCGGCCGATGGAGGTTGCCGATTCCGTATCGCAGTATTAACGACCCGCGCAAAAACGCCGCCCGCCGGCCGATTTTTTTCATAAGCCGAAGCATTCCCCAGGCAGCCGCAAGCAGAAGCGGGACCGTGACGCCGATCGCGGCCGCGACCCATCCGCCCAACCGCCATGAGCCGGCCTCCCAGAGCGACAGGCCGACGCAGCCGAGAAGGATGGCGGCCGCCAGAACGAGCGTGGTTCGGTCGGGGAGGCCTCTCCGTTCGGTCTCGACCTCGTGTCGAAACACCCGGGAGGGACTCCATCGAAGGATCATCCGTAACGGCCAGAGCGAAAAGAGAAGGGTCACCAGCAGACCCATGCCCAGGCCGCGAAGCGCCGCAAGCGGCATCGGCTGAAACTTAAAATCGGGCGGAAGAAAACCGGCCAGAAACGGGAGCAGCGCATGATGAAGTCCCATTCCTAGGACGATCCCGATCAGACTTCCGATCCCGCCCAGTAAAAGGGCCAACAGTAGATAGACGGTCAGCACGGCGTAGGACGGGCAGCCCAGACATTTTAAGACCGCGATCGTTTCGATCCGCTCGGTCAAAAAGGTATGGATGTTGCTCGCCACGCCGATCCCGCCGATCAGCAATGTGACTAATCCGACCAGGCCCAGGTAGGTCGTGAAGTTTTCCAGAAAACGCCCCAGCTGCGGCCGGGTTTCACGGTAGGTGCTGATCCGGACCGATTCGTTCGACCAGCGTGCCGACAGCTTGGTCTTCAATCGCTCCGGCGTCCATGAGGCCGGCAGTTTAAAAAGATACCGGTTCGTCAACCGGCTTCCCGGCTGGATCAGGCCGGTCCTGTGCAATGCCTGTTGAGAGAGAAGAATTCGCGGGCCCAGACTGAACGTCCCGGTCACGCGATCCGGCTCATGGCGTATCACGCCCCGGATCGTAAACAGCGCCTCTCCCAGCTTCACCAGATCTCCGACTTTTAAATGGAGACGGATCAGAAGCGCCTCCTGAGCCCAGATCGCGTCCGGATCGAAGAACGGATCGGATACCGGCGGGTCGAGTTGGAGCCGGCCGTAGAAGGGATAGCCGGGCTCGGCCGCCTTAATCTCGACCAGTTGGGTTTTGCCCGAATCGGCTGCCGATGCCATGCCGGTCAATTCGGTGACCCGGATGAATCGAATGTCGTCGCGAGTCAAGTCCGTCAGGACCGCTTCCCCTTGTGCCGACAGTGGACGGTTCAGGCGGGCCTCCAGATCGGCCGCCAGAAGATTGCGGGCTTCGTGGTGGGTCATCGCCTCCAGATTGGCCGCAATGTTTCCGGCTCCGACAACCGATCCGACGCCGATCGCGATGGAGGACAGAAAAAAAAGGAGATGCCGCCAGGAACTCCGCGCCTCGCGCCAGGCCATTTGAAAGACAAACCGGTTCATTGCGGAACCCGCTTTTCATCCTGGACGATACTGCCGTCCCGAAGGGAGACGATCCGTTCGGCATGGACCGCCAACGACGGATCGTGAGTGACCAGAATCAAGGTGCTTCCCTGCTCGCGGTGGAGGCGGAGGAGGAGATCAATGACGCGCTGTCCGTTCGCCGTATCCAGATTGCCGGTCGGTTCATCCGCCAGAAGAAACTCGGGCCGTCCGATGAAGGCCCGAGCGATCGCGACGCGCTGCTGTTCTCCACCCGAAAGCTGGACCGGGTAGTGATCCTTCCGGTCGGCCAGGCCGATCTCGTCCAGAAGACGGAGCGCCTCGCGGTCGGCGGCGGGATCGCCGCGAAGTTCCAGGGGGACCTTGACATTTTCAAGTGCGGTCAGTGTCGGGATCAGATGAAACGACTGGAAGATCACCCCGACCTTCTCACGCCTCAGCCGGGCCAGGTCGTCCTCGCCAAGTTCCGTCAGCGACGTTCCGTTGAGATGGATAACGCCTGTGGTCGGCCGGTCCAGTCCGGCCAACAGTCCGAGCAGCGTCGTTTTTCCGCTTCCGGAAGGCCCCACGACGGCCAGAAACTGCTTTTCGGGGACGTCGAGATTGATCCCGTCCAGTATCGTGACCATTCGTCCGGCGCTGGGAAGACGCATCGTTAAATTAGAAACGCGAATCATGGAAGCCTCGAATGTTTATTCGTCATATCTTGCGGTGATTGAGTTTGTATTATACACTATCCATGCTGTCATATGAATCGGGCTGTGATCGGTTTGATGCGCGTCGTCCGGAGGTTGTCATTGAACAAAAAATCTTTTGCCTGGGGCATGCTGGTTCTGGTTCTCGTCGGGTGGAGCGGCTGCCGACAGAATTCTGATGGGCCCCATTCCCAAAATCCTTCCGGCGCGATCGGTTCCGAAGCGACCGCGCCGCCCGATCAAAGGCGTGTGATCGTCGCGTTCGGAGACAGCCTGACGGCCGGAGCGGGGCTGGCCGCAGATGAGGCCTATCCTGCCGCGCTGGAGCGGAAGATCGAGGAGGCCGGTTATCCCTATCGTGTGTTGAACGCCGGCGTGAGCGGCGAGACGACGGCCGGCGGTCTGCGCCGTGTCCAATCGATTATACAAAACCGGCCCGAAGTCGTGATCCTGGAACTGGGTGCGAACGACGGGTTGCGCGGCCTCGGCCTTGGCGAAACCAAAAAGAACCTGGCCGCAATTATCGAGTCGCTTCAAAAAGAACATATTCGGGTGATCCTGGCCGGGATGAAGATTCCGCCGAATTACGGGAGGGACTATACGCAGGGATTCGAAAAAATCTTTCCGGAACTGGCCGCGCGCTACCGTTTGGTCCTGATCCCGTTTTTCCTCGAAGGGGTCGGGGGACAGGCAAGCCTCAATCAGACCGATGGAATCCATCCGACCGCGGAAGGTTATCAGAAGGTCGTGGAAAACCTCTGGCCCAAGTTGGAACCGCTGCTCGTGCATTGATCATTGGAGCGCGCTCCCCCGCACCCGCATCCGACGACGCCGTGTCTTCCGGCATGTTGGACGGGCTGAAATATTTTTCGATCCGCGGCCGAATGATTTTTCCCCCTTGAGTTTTTTCCGCTTCTCCTTTAAGCTCTCGGTTGATGTCTCACCAATGGTCCAAAGATCAGGTGGCGCAGGAGGACGGTTTCCCCTCGACAGCGCCTCAGGAAGTTTTGCAGTCAACCTTCGGCTATTCCTCGTTTCGACCGGGGCAGGAAGAGATTATCCGGGCGGTGCTCTCCGGGCGGGATTGCATCGGGGTGATGCCGACCGGGGCGGGCAAGTCGCTGACCTATCAGATCCCGGCCCGGATCCTTTCCGGGATGACCCTCGTGATTTCACCGCTGATCGCCTTGATGAAGGACCAGGTCGACGGCCTGACCGAAATCGGAATTCGGGCGACCTATATCAATTCAAGTTTAACCCCCGCGGAGCGCCGGGAGCGGATGGAACTTCTAAAAGCCGGGGAGTATGATCTGGTCTACGCCGCCCCGGAAGGGTTGGAGGGCGGTCTCCTTGATTTTTTGTCAACCTGTCGTATCCATCTCATTGCGGTCGATGAGGCCCATTGCATCAGCCAATGGGGCCACGACTTCCGGCCCTCGTATCGAAACCTCTCGGGGCTGAAATCCCGCTTCGGGGATGTTCCGGTCCTGGCGCTCACGGCGACGGCGACCGAAGAGGTGTCCGTTGATATTATCAGACAATTGGGGATGGCCGCGCCGCTCCGTATTCGCGGATCGTTCTTTCGACCGAATCTTCATCTTCATGTTTACAAGAAGGGGAACGGACGGGAGACCAGGGAAGATATACTGCGGCTGGTACAATCCCGCGCCGGGCAGTCGGGAATCATCTATTGTCTCAGCCGAAAAAGTGTGGAGCAGACCGCCGCGTTCTTGACGTCGCGCGGCGTTCGCGCACTGCCCTATCATGCCGGGATGGAGAACGACCGGCGGTCCCGATCGCAGGAGGCTTTTCAACGGGATGACGTCGAGGTGATGGTGGCGACGGTGGCCTTCGGCATGGGGATCGACAAGTCGAACATCCGCTATGTGATCCATCGCGACATGCCGAAGAGTATCGAAGGGTACTATCAAGAGATCGGCCGCGCGGGTCGGGACGGGGTGGGGAGCGATTGCGTCCTTTTTTATTCCTGGTCGGAGGTTTTAAGCTACGACCGGTTTTTGGACGCTCTCACGGACGATAGCCTCCGAAACAAGGTGAAGGCGCAGACGCGGGAGATGTTCAACTGGGCCGAACGCAAGTCCTGCCGGCATCAAAGTCTGGTCTCCTACTTCGGCGAGACACTCGCTCCTTGCGGTGCCTCGTGCGATGTCTGCGGGAAGTGGGACCTGCTGGAGACGATTCCGTCTGCGGCGACGGGTCGCCCGGCCGCTCGAAGTAAAAAGCGGATTGCTGTTCTGTCGGATGAAATTCCCGATGCGGACGGCGCGTTGTTCGCCCGGCTGAAGGTATTGCGGAAGCGTCTGGCGGATGAGAAGGGCCTTCCGGCCTACATCGTCTTCAGCGATGCGGTTCTGCTCCAAATGGCGGCGCTTCGTCCCTCCACGGAAGACCAATTTCTTCAAATCAGCGGGGTCGGGCCGAAGAAGCTCGCACAATACGGGGCGATTTTCCTTGCGGAGCTGAATAAATGAGCGCCATCGCCCTGCTAGGTTTTTTTCCCGCCTAATTTCCGCTTCAGCTCGCCC
>JACQFA010000059.1 GCA_016200255.1 Nitrospirota bacterium
ACACGTCCTTGCCGTCTTCCTGGGACAGGAATCCATAACCCTTGCTGGCATTAAACCACTTCACAGTGCCTTTTGCCATTGTGATATCACCCCTTCCTATGTGTGATGAGTTTTGTGTTTGAGGTTTCACTGGACTGAATCAACAATCAGGAATCCCCGCTCTGAGCCGTTCGCGGGTCACAAAAAAACCACAGAGCCTTGCTTCAGCCTCTGCGGTTCGGTAAATCCCTACAAAAACTTGCTCACAAAGCGAGAATACATTATCACAGCATAAAACTAGGTGTCAAGTCTTTTTTTGGTCCGCCGGTTCACCCCGGCCGCGTGGCGATGTAGGACGTCAGGATTTTCGAGGGATGATAAGAAAGCTTGGCGGCATGGAGGCGTTCCAAGCCGGAATCATCCATCGCATGGATCGTCGAAAAGCCCGACAGCTCGCGGCAGAATTCGCGGTAGAGATAGGCCGAAAGACCCGTGATCTCACGATCGGCCACCTCCAAAAGCACACAGAAGATGTCCGGCCGCAAGGGATAACCGAAGGTGTATCCGACGATCTTCCCACCCAGCCGCATCACGCGTCCGGTCAGGCCCAGGGAGATGAAATCTTCCAGCGCACGTTTGTGGGCCGTTGCGGCGTCCTCCAGGATCATTTGTTCCTCGTCCGGACGCTCGAAAGACGTGCCCGGCCCGGCATGCTGCTTCTTCCAACGGCCAAACAATTCCAGACATTCGTCCCGATCGGACGACCGGTAACACTCCAGTCGGACGTGGTTCTCGCGGTGCTCCCGTACAAAACGGTTGCAGGCCCAGCGCTTCGCCCTGTAGCGATCGCCGGCCAAATGGACCAGCGCCTCTCGGTGATACAGATATTCCTGTTCCTTCGGCTTGACGACCAGACCCATCGCCTCATAGAACGGGACCTGTTCCGCATCCAGATTCTCAATTCGTGACAGGGCCGGACTGGAATTTATGGCGTCCATTCGATCAAAACATTGCCGGACGGCCGGTTCGGTTAACTTTTCCCCGATCGGCGGAAACGGCATGAATAGACCATCCACGTATCCGGCAAACAGACAGAACTGCCGTTCGATCATCGTCCAGTAATACTGAAAATGATCCTTCCAGACCATCAGAGCCGGCCAGGAATAACTCGACAGCTCCGTCCGTGTCCATTTCATTGCGGACTCAAAGAGTGGACGATCGGCATCAGTCAAAGGCGTCAGTCCGATCATTTCAGGAGACGGTCGCACCGGAGGGGACGATCTTCGTCCGCTCAAGGCCTCGCTCAAACGGGGCAGAGACATCAGGATCATCACATCCTCCTGATAGACCCCGACAAGTCCGGGATGCGCCCCAAGCGTTTTGATCATTTCATCCGACTCAAGACGAGCAGCCATGGAACGGCTGTATTCAAACGGCCCCGCTTCAAACAGTGTTTCGACTATCACCGGGCATTTGCGGTCGTAGCCGAGAAGCACGGTACTCCCGGAAGAATCCCACATCAGGGCCAAAGGAAATAATTGGCAGTCTAACGGACGATCGTTATAAATCCGGCAGCCGTTTGAGGCCGGATCAAAGGCGGGGCAGATATATCCTTCGCCGTTCGGATGAGGGATCAGTTCGATCCGGCCGCCTTGATCATTCGAAAAGCGTTCCTTCGGGATGCCGCGGCCAATCGCCTGCCGGATCTCGTCGGCCATGAAGTAGGGCGCCAGCGGGCTGTCCTTCTCCGGAAAACGGCAGCAGACGTCGCACGTCAGGCAGCGCGAACTGGGAATCAGCTGGGGCAGGGCAAGTTCGGGATTGATTGATTTCATGTTTTGGAATTGTTATGATTCAGGCACGGCCTGTTCGAGCCCGCCGGATCATGCGAAAACCCCGGCCGACACAAAAAGGAGACCCCGGTGTTACTTTCAAACATTCGACTCGCGATTCTGTTCTCTGTCCTGTGCCTTACACTCAGTGAGCCTCCGCTGCAGGCCGCCGAGCCGCCTGCGGAGAAAGACAAACCCTTCGTGGAAATTCTCGAGGGGGCCTACCGGGTCTCCTGCGATAACGTCGCCCGCCTCAGCGACTATTACCGGTCGGATGCCCAGATCATCCATGACGGACGACTGACCACGCTCGATGAAACGATCAAGGAGATCAAGGAGTCGATCCGGCCGCTCAAAGACCTTCACTGCACCTACCAGCCCCGGGTCCGGACCAGCCGGATCAGCGGCGACATGGCCTATTTGCTGGTCCGCGAAACCATCCGTCTCGCGGCCGGCGACCTGGAGCCGCAGGAGATCCAACAGATCTGCAGCTATGTCTTCGTGAAGGATGGATCGCGATGGAAAATCATCCTGGATCACTGCACGACGGTTCCGGGGGAAACCGTATAATCGCCGCCAGGCGCCGGAAAGCGGATCTGGATTTTGCCCCGATTCTCGAAGAAGGTCGACCATAACTTCGAGGGATCCTCGGAAAAGACCGACTCCGGGTCCGCATCCACGGTGATCCAGTCTCCGCGCGCGAATTCCCGATCCAGCTGGCCCGGCCCCCAGCCGGAGTAACCGGCATACACCCGGACCGTCCTGCCGGGGTTTCGATCTCGAAGCGCGTCCGTCAGGATTTTTCGGTCGGCCGTAAAATAGATATCGGCGAGAACGTGCTGCGCGCCCGGGAGCGACGCGTCGGCGCGCAGGAGCGCCAGCATGAGATTGAGATCAACCGGCCCGCCGAAATAAACCGGCTGCGACATTTTTTCGATACCCTCGATATCCGGCAGGGCTTTGGGGAGCGGAATTTCGGTGGGACGGTTGATGATCAGGCCCGATGCGCCCCCCTTCCCATAGGTCACGAGGAGAACCACGGTCTGAAGAAAGTTCGGATCATACAACCGGGGGGACGCGAACAGGAAGACGCCCTGCCGCAAAGACCCGCCACCGACCCGTTCCGGATCGACGGCGTCGACCGGGACGGCCGACATCACACAAAGGAGTGTGAAAAGCGTGACCGCAACGTAACGCATACACCTTAGACGGTCAAAGGCAGAAGTTGGGTGCTGAACGAAAAAGGTGGGCTGATAAAAGGGACCGGATCAGCGACCGCGGTCTCTGCCGCCGCCGAATCCTCCGCCGCCGCCTCGACCGTATCCACCGCCACCGCCGCCCCGTTCACGTTTTTCCTGGGGCCGGGCCTCACTGACGATCAGGTTTCGTTCCATAAAACTCTTTCCGTTAAGCATCTCGATCGCTTTTTGGGCATCTTCGGACGTACCCATTTCGACGAAGCCGAAACCCCGCGGACGCCCGGTCTGACCGTCCGTAATGATCTTTACGGAAGCGACCGTTCCGGCCGTTGCGAATAAATCGTTGATTTCTTTCTCTGTGACCTGATACGAAAGGTTACCGACATACAACTTAGCGCCCATCCGATTCTCCTTTGACCCGATAATGATCCCCGATAGATGACCCCGGCCGTTGCCGTCGGAGCCTTAATAATCGGTTGCTACTATGCTCCATGCGAATTATATTGTCAAGCGGAAAACGGCGCTCAATTCTTCCCCGGACGGGGCGGCACGGCCGGACCGGCCGGCGACCCGGTCGCCGCCTTCTGAACGCCGGCGCCGTATTGAAAAACCAGTTCCCCGCCGAAGAACCCGGTCGTTCCCAAAAGCACGAAACCCGCCAAGGCTGCGGAGATATAGATCGCCCTGAGACCGGGAGTCCACCGATCCCGGGCCCACCGGCGGTAGATTAAAAGGAGTCCGAACGTGATCAAGGTCGCGATCGCAAAGGATTCATGCCGGTCGATCGCCGCTTCAGGAACGCCGCCGGCCTTTGCGGCCCCTTCGCCCCAGAATCCGAAACCGGCCGCCACGATTCCGGCCGTCAGGCCGATGGCGAGCAGCCAGAAACCGAACTGGCGGAACGACTCGCGCTGCTTCAGGAAACCCAAAATCTCGAAAATGACGGCGGTCGAAAGAAGGGCGATCGGAAAATGAACGACCATGGGATGAAGGGGATGCTCGATCATCTGAAACTCCGGATTATTTTTTGATTCTAGAAGAAACCATTCGCAAAGTCAATTTCCCCACCCGACGGCCGGACGGGAATAAATAACGGACGGGCCTCATTTCCTGTTTGCATTTTGAACAGGCAGGCGTTAGAATAAGAAACAGGAAATCTCCATGCTGATCTGCCCCAACTGCAAGAAAAAATTTCGAACGAACACCCTGGTCTGTCCGGACTGCAAGCGGGAGCTCCTTCCCCCGTCCGCGATCAAACTGCTGGCCGAGCATCCCGATATGGCGCGCGCGAAGCGATCTCCAAAACCGATCCCCTCCAAGAAAGCGCCGGACGAGAAACGGGGCGAGACCTATATGGATCTTCTCCGCGGCAGCCCCGACGAGGTCAACGAGGCGGCGCGCTTTCTCGAGAAGGAAGGGATTCGATGCCGGATCGAGCAGGACGAGGCCTTCCGATTTCAGGTCCGGCTGGATGGAGAAAAACAGGTCCAGGTCCCCCTGGGCATGGCGGTCCGTGTGCCCGCGTTCCAGCTCGAAAAGGCCCTGGCCCTTTTGGACTGGGAAAACCAGAAGGACGATCTCCCCCAGGAAAAGGACGCCGCCCTGACCGAAGATCAGGAAGAACTGCTGGTCTGTCCGGGCTGCGAGTCCGAGATCATTCCGGAGGAGGGCGCCTGCCCCGAATGCGGATGGGAATTCGATCTGGAAGACGAAACGGATGAAGAGGAATATTTCTGCTCATCCTGCGGCGAATCCTGCGACCCGGATGATCCGGTCTGCCCCAACTGCGGCGCCCACTTTGATCATTAAACAGGCCGTCCCCGTCCGCCGGGATCGGCGGACGGGTGCTGACAGAAGACGATCACGGCTCGAGGTCCCGTGCCTTGACGGTCTTGCGCCCGTCCGCCTTGGCCTTCTCGATCCCGTCCAGACAAAGCTTCTCGACCCGCTGGCTTAACACCTCCAGGATCTCGGCCGAGGTATTAAAACCGGACTTTTCCCGCACGAACTTCTTGATCTTCGACGCCACCACTAAAATATCCGCCATGCTTTTCTCCTTTCGGTGTGAGGTCCCGGTCTATTCCGAGTTTTCGCCGAGTTTTCGGCCCGTTCATAAAAACGAAAACGGCTCTATTATATATAACATCAACTTTTTCGCGTCAAGTATTATTATCCATGATTACGAATTTTCTTTGAGTTGCCGTTCCAGCGCCTCATAAAAGGTCAGGATATGGACGCGGTTGGCGCCGAGATCGGCGCGCCCGACGCGGGAGACCGAAAAAACGTAAACCTCCATCTCGCCGGACGCCGTGCCGGTCACCAGAATGGACAGATCATCCCGGAACCTCCAGATCAAACTGGTGATCCCGATCTGGTACGCGCCCACCGCCCGTTCTTCCCGGATGATCGTCCAGCGGGGCAAGGATCGGATTGTCCGTTCGACCGCCGATTTCATCCGGTCCTCCGAGACCCCGTAACGCCGGATCCGGAGTTCGGGCAGGAGCGGGTTCGCGGCCGTCTCGGCCGCATTGTACCGCAGATAGATCGAAAGCCGTTTCGCGAAACCCGGCGGATCAAACAGCATCGGCCGGTTCATCGCAATCGCGATCCCGCCGGCCGCCAGAGGCAGAATCAGGACGACGATCACGACAGTGATAATTCTGGATCCCATCGGCCATTCCCCCCGTTTTATTGCGGCGAATGCGCCCCGACCGGCTCCCCCGGCGTCCCCAGGCGAATCGTGTTCAGCTCCCCGAATTTTGTAAGCGGTTGATCGAACCGGTCCGGACGGCCGACCGCCAGGATGATCAGGGACTCCGGCCGGAGATGTTTTTGCGCGACGGCCCGGATCTCCTCCCGCGTCACGGCGACGATCCCGTCCCGAAAACGTTCCAGATAGTCCGGCGGCAGTCCGTAATATTCGAGCGCGGCCTGGCGGTTCGCGATCTGGGCGCTGTTCGAAAATGAAAACACAAACGAGTTCAGAAAGGAATCCTTGGCCAGCCGGAGTTCCTCCTCCGTGACCGGCTCCGTCCGGATGCGGTTGATCTCCTGTTCGACGGCCGAGATCGCCTGGACCGTGGAGGGGGCCTTCGTCTCGCCGTAGGCCACGAACAGTCCCCGTTCCAGATTCCCGGGCGTAAAGACGCTGCCGACCGAATAAGCCAGGCCCTGCCGCGTGCGGACCTCGCGGAACAGCCGGCTCTGGAATCCGCCGCTTCCGAGAATGTCGTCCATCAGCGTCACGGCGACATAGTCCGGATCGGTCTGCCGGAGGCCCAGATGGCCGATGCGGAGATGCGTCTGGGATATGTCCTTCTCGATCAGATTGACGGACGGTTTGAACGCATCGCGGATCGGCGGCAGCGGGGACAGCTCGATCTTTCCCGGTAACCACCCGGCGAAGGCCTTCCGGATTTTCTCGATCATCTCTTTTTTATCAAAATCACCCGTCACCGATAGAATCACCGCGTTGGGATGATAATAGACCGCATGAAAGGCAACCAGGTCGTCCCGCGTGATCCGGACTATCGTCTCGACGGTGCTTTCACGGGCCAGCGGGTGGTCCGGCCCGTAGATCAATTTGGCAAACTGCCGTCCGGCGATCCCGCCCGGGTTGTCGTTCCGGCGCCGGATGCCTTCCAACACCTGAAGCCGGGCCAGGTCCAGCTTGTCCTGCGGAAAGGCCGGATGCATCAGCATGTCGGCGAACAGCGCGAGGCCGCGATCGAGATCCTTTTTGAGCAGATCGAGCGAGGCGAATCCGGCGTCCGGACCGATCAGGCTGCCCATCTCGGCCGCCATGAATTCCAGTTCGTCATCCAGGGCATCGCCCGAAATCGTCGGCGTGCCGCCCGACCGCATCACCATGCCGGTCAGCCCGGCCAGGCCGATCTTGTCCGACGGCTCGTACACGCCGCCGGTCCGGATCATCGCGGTGAGATAAACCAGCGGAAGCTCGTGGTCCTCCAGAAGGTACAGCACCATTCCGTTTTCGAGAACGACCCGCTCGGCCGCGGGCGGATGAAACTCGACCGGCGGAAAGGTCATCGTCCGGGGATCGGCCGCGAAAACCGCGACCACCGAGACAAGGATGATGAGAAACACAGAAGCTGTTTTCAACAGCCACCTATTCATTGGCCTTCTTCACCAACGTCGCCACCACCCGGTTCTTTTTGACGAAATACTGCCGCGCGACGCGCGACACGTCTTCGGCCGTCACCCGCGCGATCCGGTCCCGGTTGTCCAGAAGATACCGCCATGTTCCCGCGACGGTCTGAAAATAACTGAGCTGCGAGGCCAGACCGCTGTTCGAGTCGAGCGAGCGGATCAGGTCGGCATCCAGATTGTTCAAGACTTTCTGTAGCTCGCGGGGCTGCACCGGCTCGTTCTTCAGACGGTCCAGCTCGGCATAGACCGCCGTCTCCAGTTCATTCGTGGTGCGGGGTGCGCGGGGCGCCGCCTGGATCATGAACAGATTGGGATAGCGCGCGCCCGGCACGCCGGTGCTGGCCGAAACGTTGACGGCCAGCTGTTTTTCCTTCACCAGCGTTTTGTACAACCGGGACGACCGGCCGTCGGACAGCAGCGACTCGATCACGTCAAACACGGCATCGTCGGGATGGTCCAGCGCCGGACGGTGGTACCCGATCAGGACGGACGGCTCGGCCTCGAACTCAACCTCCGCGCGCCGTTCGCCGGACGGCTCCGGCTCGACCGTCACGACCGGAGGCGGAGGAGTCCTTGACGGGGCCCCCCCGAAATACCGTTCGATCAGACGGATCGTCGCCGGGGGATCGATGTCGCCCACGATCGCGATCACGGCATTGCCCGGCCCGTAATAGGTCCGGAAAAAGATTTCGGTCTGGGCGCGGCTCAAGGCCTCCACGTCGGAGGTCCAGCCGATCACCGGCATCCCATAGGGATGCGCGGTGAAGGCCTCCGAGAGGAAGGCTTCATACAGACGTCCGGACGGCGAGTTCTCATACCGCAGCCGGCGCTCCTCCAGCACGACATTCTTCTCCTTGTAAAACTCTCGCAGCACGGCATGGGCCATACGGTCGGACTCGATCGACGCCCACAGCTCCAGACGGTTGGCCGGCAGGCTGACGATATACCGCGTCATGTCCTTCCCGGTCGTGGCGTTGAGTCCCACCGCGCCGTTTTGTTCATAAATCCGGCCGATCTCGTTCGGCACCACGTACTTTTCGCTCTCCCGCTCCAGATCCTGAAACCGCTTCTCATACGCGATCAGTTTATTGTGATCCGCATCCGGTCCTTTTTCACGTTCATTGCGAAGGCTGCTCCAGGCCTGATCCGTCTTCTGGAGGACGACCGATTCCTTCCGGTAATCCGTCGTCCCCAGCGTCTCGGTGCCTTTGAAGGCCAGATGTTCATAGAAATGGGCCACGCCCGTCATCCCGGGCCGCTCGTTCACCCCGCCGACCTTGTAGGCGATCGTGCAGGAGACGACCGGCGTCTGATGCCGTTCGACCATCAGGAGCTGAAGCCCGTTCGACAGCCGGTATTCGACCACCCGTCCGGCCAGACCGGGCTCGGCCGGCTTGACCGCCGGCGCGACGGGCAGATCCGCGGCCGATAAAACCGGCATGGAAAATCCATATAACAAGGTAAGGGAAAGGAGGAAGAGAAAAACGGACTTGGACCATTGAATCATCATCGGCACCTTCATATAAACATCTTTTTCAAATCATCCACCGTCTCGCAGAAAAAATCCGGCGCGGCCCGCCGAAGCTCTTCCGAATCGCCCAGTCCGTACCCGACGGCGCAGATCGCGATCCCGGCCGCGCGCGCGGCGTTGACGTCGTGCATCCCGTCGCCGATCATGACGGACCGTTTCGGATCGGCCGAAAGTTTTTCCAGAACCGTGAAAATCATTTTCGGATCCGGCTTGAGCGGATAACCGTTGTCGCCGCCGAGGATGAGATCGAACCGGTCCGTCGCCTTCAACCCGGCCATCATCTTGTCGGTATAGAGCTGGGCCTTGTTCGTCACGACGGCCTTCTTCTTGGATTTGAAATGGTCCAGCACGCCGTCCATGCCCGGATAGAACTTCGTGGTATCGAGGCAATGGACCAAATAATGTTTCCGGAAAACCGCCATCGCCGCCTTTAGCCGCTCGCTCTCCTCCTCGCCCACGGCCTGCTGGATCAACTTGCGGATACCGCTGCCGACGTACGAATAGATCAGCGCGTCCGGTTTTTCCGGAAGACCGATTTCCTTGAGCGTCAGATTCACCGATAGAGCGATGTCCAGCTTGGTATCGGCCAGCGTCCCGTCCAGATCGAATATGAGCAGATCGGCTTTAAACATCATTCAGCCTTTTTAAACAAATCGTCCAGCTTTTTTCGGGCCGTCTCCGGAGAGTTTCCTGCGGCAGATCCGGCGCGGTCGGCGAAAACGAAATAGTCGCAGAAGTTCGCCTTCTCCTTGTTCGCGGTCCATTCGGCCAGCGGCTCGCGGCATTGGTTGTGAACCGTCTTGTCGTAAAATCTGCAGTTCAGACAGCAATGGAGATCGCTCCCGCAGCCCGTGCAGACGTCCGTCCGCATGATTTTCTTCTCAAGCGAAACGGAACGGCCGCAGGTATGACATACCGTCATGGAGAAATGATACGGGAAACACGGACGATCCGCAAGCCTTTTTTCCGGTCCCGGCCGCATCCTAAATTGATTTATCCCCGCCGGAATTGTTATGATGCCGTTGTGTTGAGATGGGATATGGAATCATGATTCGCATGCCGATGGAGAGACCCGGATGCCTCGCGATCTGAGCCGAGTCGCCGTTTTCTTTATAACCCTGCTCCTATCGGCCTTCGCGGCGGCGGCGCCGGCTCGTTCGGAAACCGATGAAACCAAACCCGGCCTCGTTTTCGAGCCGCACAAGTTGAACTATTTCATTTTAAACGGCCTGCCGCCGAACGAGCATGCGCAAATGAAGTACCAGATCAGCGCCAAATTTCCTGTCGTGGAATTCTCCGATTACCATTTATATTTCTCCTATACCCAGAAATCGTTCTGGGATATCGGCAAAACATCCATGCCGTTCGAGGAAACCAACTACAATCCCGAAATCTTCATTTCCCATCCCGTCGACTGGCCGGTCGAACGGAATTTCAAACTGCATGACGTGACCCTCGGCCTCTTCGAGCACGAATCCAACGGATTGGCCGGCCCGGATTCCCGAAGCTGGAACCGGTCCTACGTTGCCTCGTCCTTCGGTCTTGAATCCCGAAAAGCGCTTGAAGAAACCAAGGCCCTGATCAGCTATCGGTTATTGATCTCGATCAAACTCTGGATCGCTTACAGCCAGAAGGACCAGGATAAATATCTGAAATCGATCGGCCGTGGCAACGAAGAGTTTTCGGATTATTCCGGCCGGGGGGAAGTCAGCGCAAGCCTGAGAGACATCCTTCTTCCCAAGAATCAGATCGATTTCAAAACAAGGATCCTCCAGTCCTGGAATCACCCATCCTACGAAATCGGGTATCATCAGAATATTCCCAAAACAAACTTTTTCTTGTATGCCCAGTACTGGTATGGTTACAACGAGAGTCTGCTAAGGTTTGCGGAGCTGGATCGACGGTTCAAAATAGGCCTTTCATTCTTCCATTAAGGAAATAAACATGGTGAGGGCGACAGTGTGAATCTACTCACGGTTTTTGGCCTGTTTGCGGTTACGGCGATGGTGGTATGCTACGCACTGGAGGATCGCAGCAGGCAGTTCACCTTGGCGTTCGCAGTGTCATGTGTGCTAGGGTCTGCTTACGGGTTTCTCCAGGGAGCCTGGCCGTTCGGGCTGGTGGAAGCTGTCTGGTCCGTCGTGGCAGTGCGGCGATGGTGGCTCTTGGGACGATCAAACCGACCCACGACCCGACTTTGACAAGAGCGACGTTCCTGCACCGCCCCACCAAAAATTCATTGACCCCTCCCGTGGTTTGAGCTATATTCCGGCCTATCATCATATATACCGATCCCAGCGCGGCCGTTTCCCCATTGACTAAACGGGCCAGGACGATGGGGGAAGGCCACATCCAGTCATGAAATATAGCCCCGACATCCATCATCGCCGCTCAATACGATTAAAAGGATACGATTATTCCCAAGCCGGTGCTTATTTTGTAACGCTTTGTGCGCAGAACAAAGAATGTTTGTTTGGGGAGATTGTGGATGGAAAAATGATGCTAAAGGAACCGGGACTAATTGTTGAGGATTGTTGGGGATGGTTGTCCAAACAATACCCACATGTGATTCTCGACACCTGGGTGGTGATGCCGAATCATTTACACGCGATCATTATGATTACATACGATGGTAGGGGCGGTTCGCGAACCGCCCCTACGGTCATGGCAATACGCAAACCATTGGGCCGTTTAATCGGGGCGTTCAAGACCGTTTCAACCAAACGCATCAATGTCATGCGAGAAACGCCCGCGGTTCCGGTCTGGCAACGCAATTATTACGAACACATCCTCCGCAGCGAGGAAGAATTGATTCGCACATCGGAATACATCCTCAACAACCCGGCCCGATGGGCGGAGGATGAGAACAATCCGGCGGTGATTGGCAATGCCAATGGACACAGGGTAATGTAGGGGCGCACAGCCGTGCGCCCGGATCAACGTAAAAGAAACAGGGCAACCACACAGGGTTGCCCCTACCTGCCCCACATCCGCCTTACTATAAATTCATTGACCCCTCCCATGGTTTGAGCTATATTCCGGCCTATCATTATATATGCCATCCCAGCGCGGCCGTTTCCCCAGAGACAAGAGGTGTCCGTGGCCTTTTCCCATGTCCCCAACGAATCCAAGAACCAGATCAACAAGGCAGGTCAAATCCTTGTTACCGAAAATCCGACTCACAAGAACTTCTTGCAGGCGTTGCATCTGGCCGAAAAATGGCGTGCCTGTCATGCATATCCAATTAATACTTTTCAGGCAAGCTTACGAGGGAAGCTCAAGGGATTCAAATATGACCCGATAGCTGCCCAACGCCTAAAACGTATGCCAACAATCATCGACAAGTTGAGGCGGTATCCTGCCATGAAACTTACAACCATGCAGGACATTGGAGGCGTTCGGGCAATCCTCGGTTCAGTCCCAGATGTTTACAGGCTCGCGAATGCTTACCGCAAAAGCCCCCGCTTGCACACGAACTGATTAGGGTGGATGATTACATTCAAAATCCGAGGAACGAGGACGGCTATAGGAGTCTTCACCTAATTTACAAATACAAGAACAAGCTAGCTCCCAGCTACAATGGCCTAAGGCTGGAGCTACAGATACGCACAAAACTCCAGCACACTTGGGCAACAGCCGTTGAGACCATGGGGACGTTTCTCGGTCAAGCATTGAAATCTCGACAAGGTGACCAGGAATGGCTTGATTTTTTTGCCGTTGTCTCGTCGGCTTTTGCTCATAAGGAGAAAAATGTTCCAGTTCCGCGCTTCAAACATTTATCTTTACCGGAGACCATTCAGGCAGTAGCTGATGCTGAGGCCCGTCTCCAGGCATTGGACAAAATGAGCGGGTTCTCTGTTGCAGTAAATGAAATAACCAGCAACAAAAGCGGAAGGAAGAGCTGGTTCTACCACCTGATCGTCCTAAACTCGTTGGAGCGCACAGTTGAGTTCACACCATATGATCGCGAAAGCTTTAAGCAAGCGATGACAGACTACAGCAAATTCGAAGCACGGGCCACTGAGGGAGAGAAGATAGAACCAGTTCTTGTGTCTGCAGGTCCAATTGACAAACTGCGCCGAGCCTACCCCAACTTCTTCCTCGACATCGACGAGTTCGTCAAGATCGTAACTGACATGATTGCGACAGTGAGAAAAATAAGATAATAAAGGACTAGATTGGTAACAAGAGGTCCGCGTGGAACGATCCGTTCAATTGAACTTCATTCAACAGCAGGGGTTCAGGAACGCCACGGCTTCGGACTGTGAATTCCAGTACCTTGCGCTGATGGTCCAGCCGAGGCTGATCGGGATCATCGTGGTTTCCAGTATCATTTTTCAATCGTGGCCCCTCTTCCTGATCCTCTCGGCCGTCCTTTGGGGGAGCGCATTCCTGCCCGCGAAGAATCCATTCGACGCCCTCTACAACGGCCTCATCGCCGGCCCGAAGGGGCTCCCGCGACTGACGCCTGCGCCGGGGCCGAGGCGATTTGCGCAGGGAATGGCGGCCTCCTTCATGCTCGGCATCAGCCTTTCTATCCTGTTTGAATGGCATGTCGCGGCCTGGATTCTGGAGGGCTTCCTGGCCGTGGCGCTGGGTGCATTGATCTTTGGAAAGTTTTGCCTGGGGTCCTACACCTTTCTACTGCTGCGTGGCGAGGCCGCGTTTGCGAAAAGGACTCTGCCATGGAGCCGGAGCACGGAAAGATGTCGGGTCCGCAGATTCGTGACGCGCGCGCGAGCGACCATGACGCGATCCGGGAGGTGACGCTGTCGGCCTTCCGGGAGTACGCCGTGCTCATGCCGGCGCATTGGGAAAACTACCGAAAGGGAATTTTGACCGCGCTTGCGGACCCGAAGCCGGCCGGGCAGATCGTCGCCGAGCAGGACGGCGCCATCGTGGGTGCGGTCCTGTTGTACCCGGCCGGAGCCGTTCTCTCCCGCCCGGATCTTTCCCGTGTCACCCTGGCCTGGCCGGAGATCCGTTTATTGGCCGTTTCACCGGCAACACGCGGTCAAGGCATCGGGGCCTTGCTCATGCGCGAATGTGTACGACGCGCGCGACGGTCGGGGGCGGCTGCCGTGACCCTGCACTCAAACGATACCATGCAGGCGGGCATCCGGATGTACGAGCGGATGGGATTCATACGCGCTCCCGAGCTTGACTTACATCCCGACAAGGATTTAACCGTCAAAGGCTTCCGCCTCAACCTCGATGATACGGCCCCGTAATAAAAAAGTCCCTCCCCCGCCGACGGATTAGGGGGTCAGCCTGAGTATCGTTCATCCTCGTCCCAGTCCTCGTCTTTGTAGTTTCGTTTACGGATCAGAAACCGGATGAATCCCAGAACGGTGAGTATCGCCGCAAAGACGAAGAGGATGACAGGGAGCCGGTCGATTAGATAGACGATCCAGGTCACCTGCCGGTTGAGGTCGTCCCGCCAGTCGGCCTCGAGCTCCCCGAAGGAAACCGACACCGCATCCGAAACGGCGGCCTCGATCCGCTTTCCGTCCCGCAAGCCGCCCAGGATCCTAAGCAGCCCGGCGCTTCCGTACCGCTTGATGATAAATTCCACGAAGCTCCGACTCTGCTCGTACGCCAGTGACAGGGCCGGGTCGTCCGCCGGGAAAGGCCCGACCAGTGAGTTGAAGGGAACCCATCGCCCGGAGAGAACGGCCTGCTTGAGCCGCGGGCCGACTCCCTCCATCAGCGCGATCTCGGCGGCTCCGCCGCTGACCCACTGGGCCACCCCTTCGTCCAGCCACCGGGGAAGAGCGTCCTCCGGAATATGGCGGTGAAGGATGAGATGGGCCAGCTCGTGGGTCAGGATAGGCTCAAGGCTGAAGGGATCGATCCGCACACGGGAGTTGTCCATGACGATCAGGCCCCGCGCGGGTACGGCAAAGGCGACCGCGTATCCCCCGGCCCCCATCGCCATAAAAGCCTCCCGGTCCTTGACGATCAAAATCTCCGGCCGGTAACCCAGGCTCCATCCCAATCGGCTCTCAAGCTTTTTCCGGATTCCGGGATAGGCCCCCGCCGTCTCCTTCGCCACGCCGCCCAGGGATTCATCATAACGGATGACCACCTCGGCCGTTTCGACAGACCCCGTCTCCCGCCCGAGCGCCGGACCGTTCGGGAGCGCGGCCAGGGTCAGTATGAAAACAAAAAAAGTCCGTTTCACGGCTGGAGTCAATACCCGCGGGATCATGGGCCGATTATAGTCCCCTCCCGCTCATTATGCCATCGGGCCTATGCCGGCCGGATGAAGCGCCCCGGTATCCCCCGCGCTTGCCGACGGATGAGGGCTTGAGGTTGCAATCGTTCCGGCAGTATATTATGATCAGTCATGTTCAATTGACCGGGGAGCGACAACGATATGGGCAAAAAAAACAGGGATAAATCCAAACAGAAGACCGCGGAACGAAACTCCAAAAGCCGTTCGTCCAACAAGACCCTTTGGATCGTTGCCGGAATTTTAATTCTGCTGGGCGTGGTTTATGCCTTTTCCCATCGTGGCGGAACGACGCCCGCGGCCCCGGCGGCGCCGGTGAATGTGGATGCGCTGCCCGGCATTCAGACCGGCCCGGAACCCTGGTCCTCGGAACTGAATGATCTCCGCGACCGGCTGAAGATCATCGGACTGCCGGCCCTCCTGGAGGAAGGCAACACCATGCATGGGCATCAGCATCTCGATCTGTTCATCAAGGGTAAATTCGTGTCGGTCCCCCCGATGATTGGAATCAACGTGGCGGAACGGTTTATCGCGCCGGTCCATACGCACGATACAACCGGAGAGATCCATATCGAATCCCCGACCGTCCAGACGTACACCCTCGGACAGTTTTTTGATATTTGGGGGGTCCGGTTCAGCGCAAAATGCATCGGCGCCTATTGCGAGGATACTCAAAACACGATCAAGGTTTTTCTGGACGGTCGGGCGGTGGCGGGAGACCCGAGACTCCTCGAGCTCAAAGATCATCTTGAAATCGTGGTCACCTACGGAACGCCCGGGGAATTGCCGAATCCGATCCCGTCGCAACACCAATTTTCGGCTGGATCATGATTTGATCTTTCTTAGGGGGAGCTCGAAGCGGTTCAGCTTTGGAGCCAGCGCAGGACGCGGCGGCCGCCGATAAAACGGATTTTCCAGTAATCCTGAGTCAGATTCTGAATCACGAACGATCCATCGGAACCGGAGACATGGACGAAATCGCCGCCGCCCAGGTAGATGCCGGGGTGGGCCGCCGCCTGGCTTTCGATCATGAAATAAACGAGATCCCCCGGCTGAAGTTCCTCTTGGGTCACCGGCCGGCCGAATTTGGCCAGGTCATCCGGCTTGGGCGGCAGCAGCGTGTTGGCCGCTTTATGATAGACCTCCGGAATGAAGCGCTTGCAGTCAATTTCCATGGAGGACGGCCGGCTTTCAGGACAGGACATGCCCACCAGCGAGCGGGCGGTCTTGACCACCTCATCCCGAAGAGACTCCACGGATCGCCCCGCGCCATTGGCCTTGGCGCCGGCACAACCGCCGGCGGCGATTAGAATGATCCCCGCGATTCCCATTAGATGTCTTGGTCTCATACAGGAAAGGGTATCCCAAAACCCGCGTTTGTCAAGCCGCGCGAAGAGGGAAAAGGAGGACTGGATGAGCTGCGATCGCTTAATCGTCTGTTTGTCTATTGTGTCGGGCCTGGGGCTTTTTGCGGGTCCCGCGCGGGCGGAGGGATTACCCGTGGAAAAGGTCCTCCCGCTGTCGCTCGCCACCGAGGCCGCTCAGACGGCGCTGGCCGCCTGTGAGAAAGAGGGCTATCACGTCAGCGTCGCGGTCGTCGACCGCGTCGGGCTTGTGCGGATACTGATACGGGGCAACGGCGCCGGGCCCCACACGCTCGACAGCAGCCGCCGCAAGGCCTACACCTCCGCCAGCCTCCGCCGCTCGACGGCGGATCTCGTCAAGCTGATCGAGGGCCGCCCCGACGACGAGGGATTGAGCAATATGAATGACCAGATCCTGATTCTGGCGGGGGGACTGCCCGTCAAAGCGGGTGAAGACGTCATCGGCGGGATCGGCGTCGGCGGAGCGCCCGGCGGCGAGAAGGACGAGACCTGCGCTCTTGCCGGCCTGGATAAAATCAGGGACCGGCTGAAGTAGATCGTCCCTGCTTTTATACTCCCCCCACGGACAGGACAAGCAGCTCGCCTTTCATGGTCGGATGAATATCGCAATGAAACGGAAAGCGGCCCGGCCGGTTCGGAATGAAATGGATCTGGAGGGTCTCTCCCGGATTGATATAAACCCCCTTGATCCCTTTGCCGTAGGTGGTCACGCCGCCCGATTCAACCCGGACATCCAGTTCCTCAAGGACCGGAGAGGCAAAACCATGCTGGATTTTGTCCTGGTTCCGCAGTACAATCGTTCCCGGCTCATTCGGCCGGAGCATCCCTCCCTGAAATTCGAAGGTCGAGTTTCGGATGACGATCTCGACCTTGGAGTTCTCCGGCGCCGCCACAACCGAGGGACCGATCGAAAGAACCATCAAAGATAAAACCGCGGCGCCCGTAAACAACCGGGACCGCATAACCCGTCTAAGAATCCGCACCTGAAGACCTCCATGAATCCGGTGACAAGACACTGTTGGGATTGATCCGACTTTCAAGGCACGATAACAGAACAGGGACCGAGTGTCAAAAGAATTCCAGGAGGGCGTTACAACGGTTTTCCGGTCTTCAGGCCTTCGCCCGGCCCGGCTTCCATTCGTAAACCTGCCGGCCGTCGATCTCGCGGTTCGCCGGAATGAAATCGAACTCCCGGCCGGCGGCCTGGATCGCTTCCTTGTCGATATAAATGGAGTTCTCCCCGGCATACTTCTGCATATGCCCCGCGATATCAATCTCCCGGCTGCTCATCTCCTCCATCGGAACGGTCACATCGAACATCACCCTCCCGGCATTGATGCCGGCCCGAACCTTGAAATCGCCCGCCATCGCCTTGACGGTTTTGTTGAAATGGTCGAGTTTGTTGATCACGGACTGGGCCGCCTTCACGGCCGATTCCACGTCCGGAAAACAGATCATCACGCCGTCCGGCGTCCAGGCCGCCTTCAGGCTTCCATGCTCCTTGATCACGCTCTCGATCATCTGCTTGTACTGTCTGAAATCCCGCTCCGCAACCGCGGGGTCCTCCCCGACCTTCATTCCGGTGGAGTTCACCACATCGATGGCGAGAAAAGACAGGAGCCGGTTCTGACTCTCCAGCGACCGCTTGGTCTGAGTATAAAGTTCCAGCAGCTTTTCCCGATTCGCCCCCGCGATGGCGGACTGGACGGGATCGACCGCCTCGGCGAGTTCCGCCTGCTCGAGGGCCCGGCGGGACGCTTCGTCCCGCCATGCCTGTTGCAAGGCCCGCGACTTCATATGGAACCGGGCTCGTTGGGACTCGACGGTAAACCATGCGAGGACGATTGCCCCGATAAAAATCCAGGAGGCATAGTCAGCGCCGCCGTATCGGGTCGGGAGATGTTTTTGAAGGAAGGAGACCGCCGGGCCTTCAATCATCCGTTCGATCTCCACGATCCGTTGCAGCACCGGATATTGCGCTGCGTTCCGGATCAGGGACAATCCGAAAACCAGGAAAAAGAAAACAATATAGAAGGCCAATAGCCGGCCGATGATCCCGACGGACAAAAGCATCGTCTTGAGCAGAAGATTTTTGATGGGCATCATAGGTTCATCGCGGTTCAGCGGGACACAGGCTGTCTATTATATGCGAACCGTGATACGAATTCAAAGCAGACGCCGCGCGCCGAGGTAGCGGTCCCGCCAGTACTCCTGATCAAGCCTCTGGATGTTGATCTTTCCCCGCGTGCTGGGGGAATGGATGAACTTTCCCTCCCCGAGATAGATCCCGACATGAAGCGGCTTCTGGTGTTCGATCTTGAAATAGACCAGATCGGCCGGACGAAGCTCGGCGACCAAAACAGGCCTTCCGGCGCGGACCAGATCATGCGTCTCGCGGGGAAGCGCAACGCCGGCCGCCTTTCGATAGACATAGTTGACGAACCCGCTGCAGTCGAACCCTTCCGGCGTCGTCCCGCCGTATTTGTATGGGGTTCCCAGTAACGAGTGGGCGGTCCTGATCACCTCCTTCTGAACCGGCGTGGAAGACCGTCCGGCATCCCGCGGCAGATCAGAAAAATCCGGTCGCGGGGAATTCCCCGCGCAGCCCGCCAAGGCAATCAACAAAACCGTGATTATTCCCAAAATAGATGGGGGCTTCATACATTTAAAGATAGCCCAAAACCGTCTCTTGTCAACTTGACTTCGCCTGTCCTTCCCCCTACAATATCGCACCCATGAAACATCAACAATCCATCAAACTCTTCGAGCAGGCACAGCGACTGATCCCCGGCGGCGTGAACAGCCCGGTGCGGGCCTTCAAGGCCGTCGGCGGCCGGCCGATCTTCGTCGCCAAGGCAAAGGGCGCAAAGATCTGGGATGCCGACGGAAATACCTATCTGGACTATGTACTTTCCTGGGGCCCGATGATACTGGGCCATGCCCACCCCCGGGTGACTCGCGCGATCCAGGCCGCGGCGATGAAGGGCACCAGCTTCGGCGCGCCGACCGAGTTGGAGACCCGTCTCGCCGGGCTGATCCAAAAAGCGTTTCCTTCGATGGAACTGATCCGGATGGTATCGTCTGGCACCGAGGCGGCGATGTCGGCCATCCGGCTCGCGCGGGGTTTCACCGGCCGCGACACGATTTTAAAATTCGACGGCGGCTATCACGGCCACGCCGACAGTCTTCTGGTCAAGGCCGGATCGGGCCTCGCGACACTCGGCGTGCCGGACAGCCCCGGTGTCCCGGCCGATCTTGCAAAGCACACGCTCACCGCTCCGTACAACGATCTCGCGGCGGTGCGAAAAATTTTTGAACAGTGTGGACGGGAGATCGCCTGCCTGATCGTCGAGCCGGTCGCGGCCAACATGGGCGTCATACTGCCGAAAGAGGGTTTTCTGCAAGGCCTGCGCGACATCACCCGGGAATACGACAGCCTGCTGATTTTCGACGAGGTGATCACCGGCTTCCGGCTGGCCTTCGGCGGCGCGCAGGAACGGTTCGGGATCATTCCGGATCTCACTTGCCTGGGCAAGATCATCGGCGGCGGACTGCCGGTCGGCGCGTACGGGGGACGGAGAGAAATCATGG
>JACQFA010000053.1 GCA_016200255.1 Nitrospirota bacterium
ATGGGTCGTGCCGGGGTTCGTCGATCTGCATGTCCATCTGCGCGAGCCGGGTTTCGAATATAAAGAGACGATCAAGACCGGGACCGAGGCGGCCGCGGCCGGGGGGTTTACCTCCATCTGTTGTATGCCGAATACGAATCCGGTCAACGACAATCAGTCCGTGACGCGGATGATACTGGAGAAGGCCCGGCAGGAGGGCCTGGTCCATGTCTATCCTATCGGGGCGATCACGAAGGGATCGAAGGGCGAGGAACTGTCCGAAGTCGGGGATCTGGTCCGGGCCGGCTGCGTCGCGATCACGGACGATGGAAAACCGGTGATGAACAGCGAGGTGATGCGCCGGGCGATGGAGTATGCCCTGGCCTTCGACCTGACCGTGATCGACCATTGCGAGGACGAGCACCTGATGGAAGGCGGCGTGATGAACGAAGGCGTCGTCTCGATGGAACTGGGCCTCAAGGGCATCCCGGCCGCGGCCGAGGAGGTAATGGTCGCGCGCAATCTCATCCTGGCCGAACTGACCGGCGCGCGGCTTCATCTGGCGCATATCAGCACCGCCGGCTCGGTGCGATTGATCCGTGAGGCGAAGAGCCGCGGGGTGCGCGTCTCGGCCGAAACCTGCCCGCATTATTTCAGCCTGACGGAAGAAGCCGTGCGGGGATATAATACCCTTGCCAAGATGAACCCGCCGCTTCGAACCTCCCAGGACCGGGATGCGGTCCGGCAGGGCCTGAAGGACGGGACGCTCGATGTGATTGCGACGGATCACGCGCCGCATGCCGAGGATGAAAAAGATCGTGAATTCGATCTCGCGCCGTTTGGAATCGTCGGACTGGAGACGGCGCTCCCGTTGACCCTGATGCTGGTCGAGGAAGGGGTGCTGTCGGTTGACGAGGCCGTGGCGAAGCTGACGGTCCATCCCGCGCGTGTGATGCGCTTGAACAAAGGCCATCTCGGCGCCGGGGCGGACGCGGATCTAAGCCTGATTGATCCGGAAGCGACCTGGACGGTGGACCCGAAGAAGCTGCGTTCCAAGAGCAAGAACACCCCGTTCGGCGGGTGGAAAATGAAAGGGCTTGTCTCGATGACGATCGTGGACGGCCGGGTGGTTTATTCCAGCGAGGAGATCCGGGCAAAATGAAACGATTCGTGATTTTCTTCGTCTGGCTGGAACTGGCGGGGCTGGGAGTTTGGGTCGGCGGGATGCTGACCCTGGGCGCGTTGGTTGCGCCGACCGTGTTTAACACCGTCAAACCGGTCGAGATGGCCGGCGCGGCGATGAGTCTTGTGTTCCGGAGATTCAACGGCGGGTTCGTGTACGCATGCATCATCCTGGTGGTCCTGGGCTTTCTCGGAAAATGGTTTCCGGCAAAGCAACGAGGGAAGCGGTTCTGGATTGAAGGCGGTCTGCTCGCGGTGATGGTCCTGAGCGGTTTGTACATCGGTGTGGTTCTCGGCCCGAGGATGCAGGAGCTCCGTCAGATCCGTCTGGCCGATCCGTCGAACGGCATGGCCGTTGCGGAGTTTGATCGCGGCCACCGGACTTCCGAAACTCTGTTCTCGGTGAACCTTCTGTTAGGGCTGGCCGTTTTGTGGATGAATACCGGAGCCCCGGCCGTGCCGGATCGCAGGGAGCCCTCATGAGCGGGATCGGCCATGAGCATCCGCAAAAAAAAGCGATACTGGCCCTGGCAGACGGCCGCGTGTTTAAAGGATACGGGTTCGGCGCCGAAGGCGAAGGAGTCGGAGAAGTCGTTTTCAACACCTCCATGACGGGATATCAGGAAATCCTGACGGACCCGTCGTATTGCGGCCAGCTCGTGACGATGACCTATCCGCTCATCGGGAATACCGGTGTCAATGATCAGGATGTCGAGTCCGCAAAGCCGTTCCTCTCCGGTTTCATCGTCAAAGAATACACCGATCACCCCAGCAACTGGCGCGCGACCGGCGACCTGGACGCCTATCTCAAGCAGCACGGGATCGTCGGGATACAGGGGATCGATACGCGCGCGCTGACCAAACATATCCGGGATGTCGGCGCGCAGCAGGGGATTATTTCAACCATTGAATCGGATGAAAAACGGCTTGCGAAGCGGGCGGCCGAGGCGCCCGGCCTGATCGGCCGGGATCTGGTAAAGGAAGTCAGCTGTGAAACGTCATACGAATGGACGGAGGGGAGTTGGAGATCTCAAGCCTTGAATCCTAAACCTCAAATCTCAAATTTCAAATCCTACAAGGTGGTGACGTACGATTTCGGTGTGAAGCGGAACATCCTTCGACGTTTAGTCGATGCCGGTTGTTCCGTCACGGTTGTCCCGGCCCGGACCAAGGCCGCGGACGTCCTCTCGATGAATCCGGACGGGATTGTTTTGTCGAACGGTCCGGGCGATCCGGGGGCCGTGCCGTATGCGATTGAGTCGACCCGGTCTTTGATCGGGAAAAAACCGATCTTCGGAATCTGTCTGGGTCATCAGATCCTCGGCCTGGCGATGAACGGGAAAACCTACAAATTGAAATTCGGCCATCACGGCGGCAATCAGCCCGTGATGGACCTCACGACGAAAAAGGTCGAGATCACAGCACAGAACCACGGCTTCGCGGTGGACGTAGCCTCGATCGGATCCGAAATGGAATTGACGCATATCAATCTGAATGACCGGACGGTCGAGGGAATGCGTCACCGGACGCTGCCGGTCTTCTCGGTGCAGTACCATCCGGAGGCCTCACCGGGACCGCATGATTCCAGCTATCTCTTTAACCGATTCGTGGAGATGATGAAAAATGGATAAGAAGTGGCCTTATGTCTTGTTGATGTTTTTGTTGTCAGGATGCATCATGAACGTCAGCCTCCTGCCGACGGTCGAACCGTTGCAGGAAAAGCGCGTGGCCGGCGCCGGCAAAGATAAGATCCTGATTGTGGATCTGACGGGCGTCATCTCGGAGGAGGAAAAAGGCTCCACATTCGAGCCCGAACCCAACCCGGTGGCCCGGATCAAGGAGGAATTGAAGAAGGCTTCGCTTGATCCGGATGTGAAGGCCGTGGTTCTCCGGATCAACAGCCCCGGAGGAACGGTGACGGCCTCGGACCTGATCCACCATGAACTGGAGGTCTTCAAAAAACAAACCGGCAAAAAGGTGATCGCGAGCATCATGGATCTCGGCGCGTCGGGCGGGTATTACGTGGCGGTGGCGGCCGATAAAATCGTGGCCCTTCCCACCACCGTGACCGGCAGCATCGGCGTGATCATGCTGAGCGTGAATGTCGAGGGCCTGCTGGAAAAGATCGGCGTGAGCGGGACGGCGATCAAATCGGGCGATAAAAAAGACATGGGCTCGCCGTTGCGTCCCATGACGCCGGAGGAACGGCAGCTCTTTCAGAACGTGATCAATCAGATGTTCGAGAGGTTTGTCTCGGTCGTCGCGGCCGGGAGAAAAAACCTGAGCCTGGATCAGGTCAAGCGGGCTGCGGATGGACGCATTTATACGGCGCAGCAGGCGCTGGATCTGGGATTGGTGGACCGCATCGGGTATTTGGATGATGTGATCGAACTGGCCAAGACTGAGACCGGGCTGCGCGAGGCCAGCGTGGTGATCTATTCCCGGCCGGGCCGGTATAAAGACAATATCTATTCTCAGATGCCGAACGGCGCGCCGCAGACCGTGAACCTCGTCAATCTGGATCTTCGCGGTTTCGTCCAGTCTGGCGTTCCGCGCTTCATGTACCTGTGGGCGCCCTAAAACAACCATGCCGAAGCGGACCGACATAAAGAAAATTCTACTGATCGGCTCCGGGCCGATCGTGATCGGGTAGGGTTGAGAAGAAATATGAGGAAAAGCAAAAACTGGAAAATGAAGGTGGTGGGCGACCGGGTTCCGGCGGTTTCGCTGGCGGACTTCGACGTGTTGCAAAAAACGGTTGAAGCTTTAAGCAAAAAGCCGGTCGGTCCGAGAGGTGTTTTCCGGTTTCGCACGTTTGAGGAAGCGAACGCATGGAAGATGAAAATGCTCGCAAGAGCCGCATCCCGACGATAGCCGATTTGGTCATGATGTGCCGTTCGTTGAATCAGCACAAGGCCAAGTACATTGTGATCGGCGGCCTCGCGATCGCTCATCACGGATACCTGCGAGCTACCGGAGACATCGATCTGCTCGTCGATCCATCACCGGCGAACATCGAGAAAATAAGGCCGGCGCTTTCTTATCTTCCCGATCGAGCGGTTCTCGATGTAAAACCGGAGGATGTGCGACAATACACCGTTGTTCGGATCGGTGATGAATTGACGGTTGATCTTATGGGAAGGGCCTGCGATGTGACTTACGAGCAGGCTAAGGAAGATATTGATTGGATGGTTATCGATAACGTACGTGTGCCGTTTCTGGGTGTGAAGACACTCATTCTGACGAAGCGGAGCATCCGACCGCAGGACGTAATGGATCGACAATTTTTGCAAGAGAAACTAAACTCCAAAAGCGACTGACCATGCCGAAACGCACCGACATCAAAAAGATTCTTCTCATCGGTTCCGGGCCGATCGTGATCGGTCAGGGCTGCGAGTTCGATTACTCCGGCACGCAGGCCTGCAAGGCGCTCAAGGAAGAAGGCTACCAGGTCATCCTGATCAATTCCAATCCGGCCACGATCATGACCGATCCCGACCTTGCCGACCGGACCTATATCGAGCCGATCACTCCCGAAATCGTCGAGAAGATCATCGAGCGGGAGCGGCCGGATGCGCTCCTGCCGACGATGGGCGGCCAGACCGCGCTCAATATCGCCATGGTGCTGGCACGGGAAGGCATCCTGGATAAGTACGGAGTCAGAATGATCGGGGCCAATTATGATGCCATCAATAAAGCAGAGAATCGGGATATTTTCAGACAGCTGATGTGGACCATCGGTCTCAAGGTGCCGAACAGTGCCTATGCCAAAACGAGAGACGATGCGATGTCCGTCATTGAGAAGATCGGCTATCCGGCGATTATTCGACCCTCCTTCACCTTGGGGGGCACGGGAGGGAACATCGCTTATAATCGAGAAGAATTGGTTGAACATGTGGACTGGGGGCTCAACGCGAGCCCGACCCATGAGATTCTGATCGAACAGTCCCTCATCGGTTGGAAGGAATTTGAGCTGGAAGTGATGCGTGACCTGAAGGACAATGTCGTGATCATCTGCCCGATCGAGAATTTCGACCCGATGGGGATCCATACCGGCGACAGCATCACCGTGGCGCCGGCCCAGACGCTGACCGACAAGGAATACCAGGCCATGCGCGACGCCGCGATCGCGATCATCCGCGCGATCGGCGTGGACACGGGCGGGTCCAACATCCAGTTCGCCGTGAATCCGGAGGACGGCGGGATGGCCGTGATCGAGATGAATCCCCGCGTCTCCCGCAGCTCCGCGCTGGCCTCGAAGGCGACCGGTTTTCCGATCGCCAAGATCGCGGCCAAGCTGGCGGTCGGCTACACGCTGGACGAGATTCCGAACGACATTACGAAAGTGACCCCGGCCAGCTTCGAGCCGACGATCGATTATGTCGTGGTCAAATTTCCGCGGTTCGCGTTCGAAAAATTTCCCCAGGCGGATGCGACCCTGACGACGCAGATGAAGTCGGTGGGGGAGGCGATGGCGATCGGCCGGACCTTCAAGGAGGCGCTCCAGAAGGCCATCCGGTCTCTAGAGATCGACAGCTACGGTCTCGAGCAGCGTTTCCACCGTCGCACACCGCGGGGGGAGAACCACGAGTCCGATAAGGATCTGATCCTGTCCAAGATCAAGACGCCCAACTGGGACCGCCTCTGGTATATCGCCGATGGACTCCGGCTGGGTATTTCGGTCGAGGCCATTTATCTTGCGACCCGGATCGATCCCTGGTTCCTGCGTCAGATCCAGGACCTGGTCGAAATGGAGGAGAGGATCTCGAGTGATCTTGCGGTGGCCCATATCCATCATGATCTTCCACCGCCGTCCACGCCGGAATTGATCCGGAAGGCCAAGCAGGCCGGTTTCTCGGACGTGCATCTCGCCTCACTGATCGGCGTGGAGGAGGATGAGTTCCGCGAGATCCGGAAGGATTTCGGCGTTGCGGTCACCTACAACCGGGTCGACACCTGCGGGGCCGAGTTCGTGGCGCAGACCCCGTATCTCTATTCGACCTATGAAACCGAGTGCGAAGCGCTTCCGACGAAAAACAAGAAGATCATGATCCTGGGCGGCGGCCCGAACCGGATCGGGCAGGGAATCGAGTTTGATTATTGCTGCGTCCACGGGGCCCTGGCCGCGAAGGAGCTCGGGTATGAAACCATCATGGTCAACTGCAACCCGGAGACCGTGAGCACCGATTACGACATCTCGGACCGGCTCTATTTCGAGCCGTTGACGAAGGAAGACGTTATGAACATCATCGATAAAGAGCAGCCCGACGGCGTTGTGGTGCAGTTCGGCGGGCAGACACCCTTGAAACTCGCGGTGCCGCTCGAGGCGGCCGGCGTCAAGATCCTCGGCACGTCGCCGGATTCGATCGATCTGGCCGAGGACCGTGAGCGGTTTCGGGAGCTTCTGGAGCGGCTGAAGCTCAAGCAGCCCCATAGCGGGACGGCCCGTTCCGGCGATGAAGCGAAGAAGATCGCGGGGGAAATCGGCTATCCCGTGATGGTCCGGCCTTCGTACGTGCTCGGCGGCCGCGCGATGGAGATCATTTATGATGACAAGAGCCTGACCGATTACATCACCACGGCCGTGAAGGCTTCGTCCAAGCATCCTGTTCTGATCGACAAATATCTGGAGGACGCCAGCGAGGTGGACGTGGACGCGATTTCGGACGGCACGGACGTCGTCATCGGCGGCATCATGGAGCATATCGAGGAGGCCGGCGTTCATTCCGGCGATTCGGCCTGCTCGCTTCCGCCCTATTCGCTCGATCCGAAGATCATCCAGCAGATCCGGGAGCAGACGCATATCCTGTCCCGTGAGCTGCGCGTGATCGGTCTGATGAACGTCCAGTTCGCCGTCAAGGACGGGACGGTTTATATCCTGGAGGTCAATCCCAGGGCCTCGCGCACCGTGCCGTTCGTCAGCAAGGCGATCGGCACGCCGCTCGCCAAGCTGGCGATGAAGGTCATGTGCGGAAAGACGCTGAAGGAGCTGGGCTTGACTCGGGAACACCGGATTCCTTATATTGCTGTGAAGGAGGCCGTCTTCCCGTTTAACAAGTTTCCGGGCGTCGACACCATCCTGGGTCCGGAGATGAAATCGACCGGCGAGGTGATGGGCATCGACACCGACTTCGGTTCGGCCTTCGCCAAATCCCAGTCCGCGGCCGGCGCGACGCTGCCGCGGGCCGGAAAAGTTTTCATCAGCGTCAAGGACAAGGATAAAGCGGCTGTGATGCCCGTCGCCCGGCGGCTGACCGAGCTGGGTTTCACGATCGTCGCGACGGACGGAACGGCCCGGTCTCTCGGCGAGCAGGCCATCGCTTCCGAGCGCGTGAACAAGGTGCAGGAAGGGCGGCCGCATATCGTGGATCATCTCAAAAACCGGGAGATCGCGCTGGTGATCAATTCCGTCGGGGACAAAAAGTCGCAGGCCGATTCGTACTCGATCCGGCGCGCGGCCCTGACCTATGCCATTCCGTACTTCACCACCCTTGCGGAAGCGAAGGCCGCGGTGCGGGGGATCGAAGCGGTTTTGAAACAGGGCTTCCGGATCCAGCCCTTGCAGGACTACCATCGCCAAATCCGTTCGTGATGATTAAACGGAGACCGTATGCGTATACCGATCACCAAAAAAGGTTTTGAGCAGCTGCGGGATGAGCTGGATCGTTTGAGAAAAGTGGAACGGCCGAAGGTGATTCAGGCCATCGCCGAGGCCCGCGCCCACGGCGATTTGAGCGAGAACGCCGAATACCATGCGGCCAAGGAGCGCCAGTCGTTTGTGGAGGGCCGCATGAAGGAACTGCAGACGAAGATGGCGAATGCCGAGATTATCAATGTCGACCAGTTGAAGACCGACAAGGTTGTTTTCGGTTCAACGGTGGTTCTTCTGGAGGAGGACGGCAAAACCAAGAAGAAATACATGCTCGTGGGCCAGGACGAATCCGATCTGAAAAGCGGTAAAATTTCGGTCATCTCACCGGTCGGGAAGGCGCTGATCGGGCACAAGGTCGGAGATGAAGTGACGATCACGACGCCGGTCAAGACCGTGTCATACGAAATTCTTTCGATTACCATCGAGTAGGGGCGGTTCGCGAACCACTCCTACAAAAATACCATGAACAAAGCCCTCCAAAAAGCGCTCGCTCAAGAACTTCATCCGGCCTATGATGTCACAAAATCCTATGAATGGAACTACCGGAACGGGCCGCTCTTCCGGGGGCCGTACCCGCCCGCGCGCAAATTCCGGAAGCCCGTCCGCCTTCTGGATTTTGAACTGAACTCTCCGTTGGGAATCGCGGCCGGCCCGTTGCTGAACTCGAACTGGATCCGGGTCTATGCCAAACTGGGTTTCGATCTTCTATCCTACAAGACGGTGCGGACCCGGAGCCGGTCGAGCAACCCGAAGCCGAACTGCGTGTTTGTGGATACCCGCGGGCCGTTGACGGACGATCGTTTGAATGAAACGCTCCAGACCCGGTCCCGGCCGCCGAGCCACCTTCGTGATATCAGCATCACGAATTCATTCGGCGTGCCGTCTCGAAATCCGTCCGTCTGGCAGGACGATGTTCAACGGGCAAAGCGATATCTGGCGAAAGGACAGGTTCTCGTCGTCAGCACGCTGGGAAGTTCGGAGTATTATCCGGACGCGCCTTCTTTTATAAAAGACTTCGCCCAATCGGCCGCGAAGGCCCGCGAGGCCGGCGCCGACATCGTCGAGCTGGATTTATCCTGCCCGAACAGCAATGCGGCCGAGGGGATGATCTATCTGGATCCTAATTTTTCGGGCGCGATTTCAAAAGCGGCCAAAGCGGAACTGGGCGGCGTCCCGTTATTCATCAAGCTCGGAAATTTCTGGAAGCGCGACCAGTTTGAATCGGTGATCAAGACCAACGCTCCTCATGTCCATGGCATCGTCGGGATCAATACCGTCAAAATGACCGTCCTGGATGAGACTAAGAAACCGGCCATACCGGGTCGTCCTCAGAGCGGCGTCTGCGGCGCGGGGATCAAGCAGAGCGCGCTACAATTCGTCCAGTGGCTTTCCGAGACGCGGAAGAAAAACCGGTATGACTTCGTCATGATCGGCGTCGGCGGGATCATGATGCCGGATGATATCCATGAATTCCTCGGACTCGGTGTAACCGCGGTCGAAGTCGCGACGGCTGCGATGTGGGACCCCTACCTGGCTTATCGGTATGACTTGACCCGCCAGGCCAAAACGTAGGGACGATTTGTTTTACTTTCCCGGATTATCCTTCTTCAACACTCAACCCGAGACCGATCCGGGCTCTCAAGAGGTCATGCCGGGTCACAGAGTACGTCACTACGCCTTTCTTCTCGACGGGTAGGACCAACAAATGGTTCTTCTCCATAATCCTGATGGCTTCGGCTATGGTTGTAGAGTGATCGATCGAGATTGGAGGTTTGATCATGATCTCTTCCGCCCGAAGTTTTCTCAAGTCTTTTCCACTATCAAGAGTTTTTAGAATATCAAACTCGCTGATGAAGCCGATTAACTTTCCCTTGCCATCGACAACCGGGGCGCCAGAAATATGCCTTGACAACAGCTCAATGGCAATAGCCAATCCGTTTTGTCTGGCATGAAAACGCACGTTGTCGGTGCCGGAAAGCTCACCGATGGTTTTTAAATCTTCGCTCCCATCGCTTTGAATAGCCATGAAACCCTCCTTTTTGAATGTGGACGGACAAAAGAATAAATGGCGCTCAGCATAGTAGTAATTTTAGGTATAGAAAGTCAAGCGGCATGCCATAAACGCAGTCCCGGCGCAGGGGCGGGTCATCCGACTCCTCCATTGACAGCCGCGCTCGGCTGATATAAAGTAATCCCCACCATGTCCTCCAAGCGACTGTACATCAAGACCTTCGGGTGCCAGATGAACGTTCACGATTCGGAGCGGATCTCCGGACTGCTCCGGGAGGAAGGCTACCGGCTGACCGAAAAACCGGATGAGGCCGATATGATCATCGTGAATACCTGCAACATCCGGGAAAAATCGGAGCAGAAGGCCTACAGCGACCTGGGCCGCTTCGCGATGCTCAAACGCGACAGGCCGGGCCTGATCCTGGGCATGGCCGGATGCGTGGCACAGAAGGACGGCGAGAAGGTCCTCAAGCGGTATAAAGGCCTCGACCTTGTTTTCGGTTCATCCAACATCGAAAATGTTCCGCAGATGCTCCGGACGATTACGCTCACTGCGCGGCCGGTCGTGATGGTCGAGGAACCGCCCGGCCCGCCCAAGACGACCCCGGCCGATCGGAAGGATCGTATTCGCGCCTGGGTCTCGATCATGGAGGGCTGCGATCGTCACTGCGCTTTCTGCGTCGTTCCCGTGACGCGCGGCCGTGAGCGGAGCCGTCTGAGCGCTGAGATCGTGCAGGAGGTCTCCCATCTGGCCGAGGCCGGTTATAAAGAGATCACGCTCTTGGGGCAGACCGTCAATTCATACGGTAAAAATCTGGATGAAGGACTCGATTTCGCCGACCTGCTGCGGATGCTCGATGCGGTGGACGGGATCGAGCGGATTCGATTCATGTCGCCCCATCCAAGCGACATGACCCCCAAACTGATCGAGACAATGGCAGAGCTGCCCAAGGTCTGCGAGTTTCTTCACCTGCCGCTTCAGTCCGGTTCGGATGACGTTCTAAAACGAATGGGCCGCGGCTATACGCTGAACGAATACCGGCGGACTATCGGATATTTCCGGCGGCTCGTTCCCGATATGGCTTTTTCAACCGACATCATCATCGGTTTCCCCGGCGAATCGGAGGACGATTTTCAAAAGACCCTGGATGCCGTGGCCGAGTTCGATTATGACAATGTCTATTACTTCCCGTACTCGCAGCGGCCGAATACGCCGGCGGCGCAATGGGAAGGTCAGATTCCGGACGAGGTAAAAAATGCTCGCTTTGCCCGGCTCTCGGCCCTGGAGAAAGCGTTGGCCAGGGAAAAGAACCAGCGGTTGATCGGCGGCGTTCAGGAAGTTCTTGTCGAGGACCGAAGCAAGCGGGACCAAGCCAAGTTGACCGGCCGGACGCGTTCGAACAAGCTGGTCCATTTCGAGGGCCCCGATCGGGAGATCGGCCGTCTCATTCCTGTTCGGATCACTTCTGCGTCCGCCACCTTTCTTGAAGGGGTCGGGTTACAGGGCGCCGTTTTGGAGAGATGATCGGAACCCAACCGCAGAATTCCACGCGCCAACAGTTCATCCGGTACTGGTTGCCCGTGATTGCCTATGCCGGTTTCATCCTGTTCGTGTCGTCTTTGCCGATCCGAATCAGGCATGCCCCTTTTCCTCATTATGACAAGGTGTTCCATTTCATCGAGTATGGGATTTTTGCCGGGCTATGGTATCGAGCCCTCCGAATGACGACGCCCATTCCTTCGTATGGATGGGGCTGGACGGGGGTCGCGACGTTTCTAATCTGTCTGATGTTTGGGACGGGCGATGAGCTTTATCAGGTCTTCACGCCGTACCGTGTCTCGGATATCTACGATGTTGTGGCCGATGCCTCCGGCGCATTTGCCGTGGTTTTTCCGGCGATGATAAAGGGTTTGATTACACCAACATGAAGATCGCTTTTCACACGATGGGCTGCAAGGTGAACCAGTTCGATACCGCCGTCATGGAGGAACAGACGCGGAAGGCGGACCATGCCATCGTGCCTTTCGATCAGGCCGCGGATGTCTATGTCATCAACACCTGTTCCGTGACCGAAAACAGCAATCAGGAATCACGCCGTTTAATCCGACAGCTCAAGCGCAGAAATCCCCTGGCGCGGGTGATCGTGACCGGCTGCTATGCGCAGACGCATCCGGAGGAGCTTGCAAAAATATCGGGGATCGATCTGGTCCTCGGAAATACCGAGAAACAGGATCTGGCCGGCTATCTCGGCGGCTGCGATAAAGCGGACGGGCCGGTCGTGAACGTCGGCCGGTCGCATCCGAGCGGGCCGTTGGACCAGCCGTTGATCCGACAGGTCAGTGGCCACACGCGTGTCTTCTTGAAGATTCAGGACGGCTGTGATTACGAATGTTCTTTCTGTCTCATCCCGCGTGCCCGAGGACCGGGTCGCAGCCTTTTGCCGGAGCGTGTGATCGAGCAAGTGAGCGTTCTGGAGGAGGAAGGCTGTCAAGAGGTGGTGCTCACCGGAGTCAATCTCGGAACCTACGGCCGGGATTTTATTCCGAAAGGAAGTCTTGCCGGACTGCTCCGTAAGCTTTCGGACCGCACTCGAATCGGCAGGATCCGTCTGAGCTCGATTGAACCCAAGACGGTCACGCCCGAATTGATCGAGGTCATGAAGTCATCCCGGATCTGCAGACATTTCCATATTCCACTCCAGAGCGGGGATAATCGTATTTTAAAGAAGATGAATCGTCATTACTCCCGAAACTATTACCGGCAGCTCATTTTGTCCCTGGCCGAACAATTTCCGAATGCGAGCATCGGCGCGGATGTGATGGTCGGGTTCCCGGATGAAGGCGAGGCCGAATACCGGAATACCTATGAGCTGCTTGACGAACTGCCGATGAGTTATTTTCATGTCTTCCCTTTCTCCGCGCGACCCGAAACCGCCGCGGCCGTGATGCGGGTCGGGATCTCGGGGCTTGAAAAGAAACGGCGGGCGGATGAGTTCCGTCGGCTTTCGACTGAAAAGAGCCGCAAGTTTTCCAGTACCCAGATCGGCCGGGAACTGCAGGCCCTGATCGAAAAAGAACGCGATCCAGAAACAGGGCTTCTCAGAGGGATCTCGGACAACTATATCAAGCTTCTTCTTCCAGGGCCGGATGCGATCAGGAACCGGATCCGGCCGGTCCGAATCTGTTCCGTCGTTGAAGATCGAGTCACGGCCCGTCTGTCTTGAAAATAACTGAATAATCTTCTAGAAACTTGTTGACAGGATTAATTTCTTATGTTATAAACTCTATTCTCCTCAAGAGCGGACTTCATGTTTGCCGAGTGGGTTGAGAGAAATTCCTGACGACTTTAATCGGTTGTCATTAAACGGGTCTTTGAAAACTAAATAGTGTGTGCCGTTTGTATGATGGGTTCAGTCTCAAATGTAATTGAGTTTTAATCGAGAGTTTGATCCTGGCTCAGAACGAACGCTGGCGGCGCGCCTAACACATG
>JACQFA010000064.1 GCA_016200255.1 Nitrospirota bacterium
CCCCGGCCTCCGCCTCCTTCAACACCCCGATGATCTGCTCTTCCGTGTGCCGCTTGCGTGTCATGCTGAGCCCTCCTGCCTGCGTTATATCAGGCCCGGACTCAACTTTCAACTGGCCCAGTTTTCGGGGGGAAGGTCAACGGAAAGCAGACTGCCGGTCATCTTCATCCGCGAAGACAAGACCATTGTGGCCTACACTCCGGCGCTGGATTTGTCCACTTCCGGGCGAACGGTGGAAGAAGCCAAGAAGCATTTTGAGGAAGCCGTTGAAATTTTCTTCCGTGAATGCACCGAGCGTGGGACTCTGGAAGATGTATTGCTCTCCCTCGGCTGGAAAAAATCCACGACACGACCTCAAACCTGGCAGCCCCCCGAAATCATCGGGCATCTGGATGTTCCCATTCCTGAGTATACATAAACTGTGGGCCGTATTGTTCCGATACCCTGGAAACAGTTTGAGCGAGTTCTGCTTCGTATCGGGTGCGAATTTCTGTACCAAAAAGGGAGCCATCGGGTCTACTGGAAGCAGGGAATACAGCGCCCGATCATCGTACCGGCTTATAAGGAACTTCCTCCATTCATCATTAAGAACAACCTGCGCATTCTGAACGTAACCAACGAAGAATACCTGAGCATCCTGAAAGACCTTTAATCTGTCCCTTGACCTCCCTTCTTGATTCTCATCCATAGCAGAGGTATAATCCCGCCATGTGTCCCAGATCGTTTGAGAAGATCATCGGTGGAGCAGAACGGATAACCGCTTTTGTGGCCGGGCTGGTCACAATTATCGATCTTCCCATCGTCCTTTATCAGCTTTCGGATTTAAAAACAGCCAAGTATGATCGTTCTACGCAGCTTTTAGTCATGTTTGACCAAGAGTTTTACAGCGGATCAAACCAAACGGTCACTCATGCTCTGGAACATGAGGGGCCCCTTTTGAAAAAAAATGGGGGCCGGATCACCGAGGAACAGTTGGGTGATTATTTGGATGTTATGGAGAGCTTGAGCGATGTCTATCATCGCGGAGTAATCGACAAGAAAATGTTTGCCGATTGGGAAGGCAGATACATAGAAGAGGCATACAATAATAAAGAGGTCCGGGAATATATTTTTGAGCAACAGAAAGATGACCTCGAAACCTACACCCACTTTGAAGCGGTAGCCAAACAGTTCATAAAAGAGAAATGAAAGCCCCACCCACCATCCATTGATCCTCCCAGATCGGGGGGCTTGACCTTTCCCCGTTCCCCGTTGTATAAAGGCAAAGGCTCAAGGGGTTTGCCGCGATCCCACCTTCAAAACCGTGGCAGGCAGAGAAGACAGTCCGGCAAATCCCCTTGAGCCTTTTTTCTATCCCACTCCCTGTCCTGCCGCCGGACGGTCGTATTGTCATTAAACTGACGACGCATTGATCGCGGTGGAACGCCTTAGAAAGAAAAGGGGGAATGCTTATGAAGATGACTGCTCAAGAGATTAATGAACTGATCCGGCGGGCAAACATGAGCCGCAAGGATATCGAAGGAATCCTGGATGCGGCCAAGCGGTTCGACGGCTTCCCGTTATCGGATCAGGACAATGATACGCTCACCGATGCAGTCAATGCGCTTCGCGGGTTTCGGAAGGATTTGCAACTCATACAGATGAAGCTGGGCGGCCTACCTGTACGGTGAAGCAGGCAGTCCCGGATCTACCGCGTCGGAGTCATCCCTTCTTGATTCTTCCCTTGAAACTTATGGCGACAATCAGCTATTATACCCGCTGCCTGTCTACTTGTTGAAAATAAAATCTTGCCGGCGTAGCTCAGTGGTAGAGCAGCTGATTCGTAATCAGCAGGTCGTCGGTTCAATCCCGACCGCCGGCTAAATTTGATGATGAATTATTTTGACGCGATCTGATACTCCGCACCCATCCATTCCGGTTTAATATCTAAGACTTAACGATTGACAGTGGGAACAAAAGCGGTTAATCTTAAGCACGGTTCCCGGCATACCGCCGGGGATAATGGACGGCGGTGATGAACGAAAATATTGACACAGGGGGATTGAGCGCCGGTTCGGCCGGGCGTCCGGTCGTGTCCCGGTCTTCCGACCGCGGCCGCGCCTCGATCCGGGAGTTGTGGGCCTTCCGCAATCTGCTCCGGAGCCTGGTTGTGCGGGATCTCAAGATCAAGTATCAGGGATCGATGATCGGGATTGCCTGGACCCTTTTGAATCCGCTGCTGACGGTGGCTATCCTCGTCACGGTTTTTAGTCATGTCATCCGCATCTCGGTCGATCATTACTGGGCCTTCCTGTTGAGCGGTTTTTTTGTCTGGAATTTTATCCAGCAGAATGTTTTTCACGCCACGTCTGTTCTCCAAAACCACGCGGCGCTCAACCGGAGCGTCTATTTTCCACGGGAGGTCCTGATTCTGGGCGCTATGTTGACGAAATTCGTGGAGTTCCTGATGGAATTCGCGATCGTGCTGATCCTGCTCGCGGTCTTTTATTACCAGACGGTTCCGTCCAGCCTGATCCTGCTGCCGTGGATCGTATTGGTCCTGCTCATGATGACGGTCGGATTGATGTTTCCCCTGGCTGTCATGGCCGTATACTTCCGCGATGTTCAGCAGGCCGTGCCGATCGCGATGATGTCGTTGTTTTATCTATCACCGATTTTCTATCCGGTCGAGATGATCCCGGAAGCGGCGCGGCCGTTCTATTACCTGAACCCGCTGGTCGGTTTGATGCGACTATTTCACGTCGTTGTATTCCAGGGGGCCTGGCCGACGATGACCCTGCTCGCTTCCGTATCAGCCGTGGCGTTTGCCGTTAGTCTGACGGGATATCTCATTTTCAGCCGTTACAAAGATGTCTGTGTTGAGATCGCCTGATCCGCCCATACAGCCGGCCGTTTTGCTTGAGAACGTGGTGAAGCAGTTCTACGTCTATTCCCACCGGACCACGTCGCTTCGCGAATGGTTCATTCGGGCCGTGCGCCGTCGGCCGATTCACATCCGCCGCGCGGAATTCTGCCTCAAAGGGTTTAATCTCCGTGTCGAGCGCGGTGAATCGGTGGCTCTGATCGGGCCGAACGGCTGCGGCAAGAGCACCGTCCTCCGCCTCATCGCCGGCATCTACGTTCCGACGACCGGTACGGCGACGACCGCCGGGCGCGTCGCGGCCGTGATCGAGTTGGGGGCGGGCTTCAACTCGGACCTGACGGGTGCGGACAATATCGAGTTTTACGCCACCGTAATGGGGCTGAGCCGGAAGGAACTCGCCCGCCGCGTCGATCAAATTGTGGAATTCGCCGGATTCCGCGACTTCATGGAGATGCCGGTCAAGTACTATTCGTCCGGGATGCAGGCCCGGCTGGCCTTTTCGGTGGCGGTCAATGTCGAGCCGGATATTCTATTGATGGATGAGGTCCTGGCGGTCGGCGATCGGTCCTTCCAGGAGAAATGTCTGGAGCGTTTGCAATCGTTCCAGGCCCGGGGCGGGACGATGGTGGTCGTCTCGCACGACCTGGATCTGGTCCGGAAACTCTGCTCTCGCGCGGTCTGGCTTCAAGACGGGATGACACGGCTGGACGGCAAGGTCGACGAGGTGCTGGAGGCCTATCGTTCCAGCACCGGCTGATGCGTCTACGAAGGACGCGACATGGCGACTGAATACACGGACGAATTCTACAGGGCGCTGCGCGAGGGCGCACACAAATCGGCCAGGGCCATTGTGCCTTTGGTTCTGGAGTACGTTGAACCCCGATCGGTCGTTGACGTGGGATGCGGCACCGGAACATGGCTGTCGACGTTTCGCGAACACGGCATCACCGACATCCTGGGTGTAGACGGCGATTATATCAAAAAAGAGGGTTTGGAGATTCCCGATGATCGCTTCCTTTCATTCGATCTGAGGACCCCGTTCCGTATCGACCGACAGTTTGATCTGGTGGTCTCCTTGGAGGTCGCCGAGCACCTTCCCCCGGAATGCGCCGGGATTTTCGTCGAGACCCTGGTCGGGCTGGGCCCGGTGATCTTGTTCTCCGCGGCGATACCGTTGCAAGGAGGGACCCATCACATCAATGAGCAGTGGCCCGACTATTGGGCGGCCCTTTTCAAGCTTAAAGACTACATTCCGGTTGATCTCATCCGGAAGCGGGTCTGGCAGAATCCCGATGTGGATTTCTGGTATGTACAAAACACGTTGATTTTCGTCCGTCGCGGGTCCTTGAAGCGCTATCCGGCCCTCCGAAAGGAGATCGAGAACGCCGGCGATATCCTGCTTTCGGTTGTCCATCCGAGGATGCACCTGGAAATGGGGCGGCGGCTCGCATCTGCAGATGAGAGCTGCGCATGGTGCTCGGCCGAAACCGAAAAGTTCAGGGCGGAGGCCGAGACGCATCGGGCCCAGGCCGGGCTCTACATCGCCGAAACCGAAAAGTTCAAGACCGAGGCCGAGACGTATCGGGTCAAAGCGGAGTTCTCCTTCTCCGAGGCCAAGAAGTTCAGGGCGGAGGCCGAGACGCATCGGGCCCAGGCCGGGCTCTACATCGCCGAAGCCGGGAAACACAAAGCCGAGGCTGAGGCTTATAAATTCGAGGCCGAACCTCGGAACATGGGTCTGAGGAAGGTAATGCGCGCATTACCGATCATGGTCGTAAATGCCTTGAAACGAAAAGGCCGGCGGCTGATCTCCCGCGGGTGACGTGTATTCAGGACCTATGACTTCGCATCGACAGAAACATTTAGTGATCATCGAGGCCTACCAAGGCATCCTCGAATTTCTTTCGGATGAGCCGGAGGAACTGGCCGCGGCGCAGGGGCTCGGTCTCCCCGTGGGAGAGATCGCGGAGCAGCTCGACTGCCGCATCACCGTTCTCTGCTGGGACGACTGGCTGCGGTATGAGCGATCCCACGGCTCTCCGTTCACGTGGGTGCAGAAACCCGTCACACGGCCTCCATCGCCCCGACCGTTTGACCACAGCGAATCGGTATTCCAATCCGACCGGGTCCGCCGGGTTCCTATCCCGGCCCGGGAACCGGTGCTGGGTCGGCCGTTCTCCGAGGTCGGATTCAGCGCCCAGTCCCATGGCCTGATCGCAAACAATGACCTGATGTTTTTTGTGTCGTATTGTCTGAGAGGGGAACTGGCGGCGTTCCACCGGCAGGATCCGTTCGACGCGATCCTCCTGCCCATGTGGGGTGGTCTGGGCTATCTGTTCCAGATGACGCGCGCGACGGGGGCCGAGCCGCTTGTCGACGTCCCCTGCGCCGTCGTGACGACCGATACCTCGGCGAGACGCCAGACTGCCAACCAGGAGGGGTGCTGGATGCTCGAGGCGACGATCCGGCGACAGATGGAAGATCTCTCGCTCGCGCTCGCGGATGCCGTCCTGGTGTTTGGGCCCAGAGGGGCCGCGATCGCAACCGCGGGCCGTCTGCCCGATGCGGCGCCGCCGGTGATCGCTTTGCGCCGGGTCGACCGATCCGTGCTGGACCGGATTGCCATGGCCGCCGCGAATCCATCAGACGCGACGGCACCGGCGGGTTTTTTTATCGATGAGCCGCAACAGCCGGCCTCCGGGATGTTGGTGGCTCTGGACGGTGCGGCTCTGCTTAACCGGCGCGGGATCCGGTTGGAGCGACCCATGATCTGCTCGGGGCCGCCGATGGTGTTCGCGCCCATGATGCCGAGGAATTTCCGGGACTACTGGTCCTCGCGCGGGTTTGTGCGCGAGCTCGTCGAGCGGGGCCAGTGGCGTTGGGAACACGAACGCGCGCCGCTGGGTGGGGCCTATCCGGTGCGACTCTACCCCAGCCTTTTTGAACACCTGCCCGACGTCTGGACCGAGCTGGCACGCGGTTCGCTGGTGTTGCTGTCGCCCGCGGCCGCGGAGGGGCTGGCCCCCGGCGAAAGCCTTCCGGACGAATTGCTGATCGGGGACGAACCGACCGCCGAGCAACTCGCGGACCGGCTGCAGAATCTGGCGGCCTGCGGGGTGCCGGCCCTCGACCGGCTGCGACGCCGGCTCTGCAGTCAGGTTGTCGCGGCGCACCGGGGTGAGGCGCGCAAGCGGTTCCTAGACGCAACCGCCGCCGCGCTCGAGCGATTGTTGCGGGCCGCGCCAAACCCTCAGGACTTATCGCGCGTGGCCCGTCTCCTCGTCGATCGACGCCGGCCGCTTCGAGAACTGGATACGGTAGAGCCGCGCCGGCCCGTTCCTCCGGCCCCTTCCGGCGCAAGAAAAGGGACGCTCTCGGTCGTTGTGACTTGTTATGAAATGGGCCCGCTGGTCAGGGAGTCGGTCGAGAGTGTCTGGGCGTCCGACCGCGTTCCGGATGAGATTCTTCTGGTCAATGACGGATCCCACGGCGAGCCGACCCTGCAAAGCATCCGCGAACTGGAAGAGGCCGCCGGGCGTCGTCGTCTTCCATTGAGGGTCATCCACCAAGACAACATGGGCCTGGCCGGGGCCCGGAATACCGGTCTGGCGGTCGCGTCCGGTGAGTTCGTCTCGTTTTTAGACGGGGACGACCTGATCGATCCTCGCTTTTACCGGCTTGCCCTTGGCCTAGTCGAGCGTCATCCCGACCTGGGCGGCGCGGCGGCCTGGGCCTACTGCGTCCAGGGGACGGAGCGGATCGGCTTCTGGAACGCCCCGCAACCGGAACTCCCGTCCCTGTTTATCGAGAATGGCGTGATCGTCCCCTGTCTGGTGAATACCGAATTTCTGCGCGGCCTGTCCGGTTGCGACACAGGTCAGCGCTATAATTATGAAGATTGGGAACTCAGCATCCGGATCCTGGCTTCCGGCCGGCCGATCGTCACGATCCCGATGTACCTGATGGACTACCGGGTCCGAGCGGAGTCGCTGTACCGTACCATGACCGAGATTCAGAATCAGGTTATGCGCGAGCACTTGCTCGCGACCCACCGTGAGACGGCGTCCAAGTTCGGACCTGAGATCGCGATGCTGATCGAAAACCGCCTGATGCGGCTGCATGCCCGGCGGGAGGAGGCCTCAGTCGAGGCTGACGCCCCGACGATCGGGACGCTTTGGGTCCGGGTCCTTGAACGGACCGCGCGATCTGTGGTCGGCGCGTCGCGTCGGCATCTAAAACGGCTGCCGTTGGCGCGATGGTTTGAGACGGCACATAAGAGCAAACGGAACCGATGAGACATCTGATTTTCTGCTCGGAATATCCGCCCGCACCGATCCCGCCCGGCGGCGTCGGGACCTACGTTCTGCATATCTCTCGGCTGCTGGCCGAAGCGGGCGAAACGGTGCATGTCGTCGCCCCGCGGTGGGAAGGCGCCCCTAGGCCGGTGGAAGAGTTGTGTGGAGGCCGCCTCATCGTGCACCGCGTGTCCTGCGATGAGCCGCTGTCCCGCGGGGGCGACCCCGCGATCGCGATGCAGGAGCTTCGCGGGCTGCTGCAGACTGATTTTTCGCGCCAAAGTTTCTCTTGGCAGGCGGGCCTGCTCGCCGAGGCCCTGGTCGACGAGGCCGGAATTGATCTGATCGAGTCCCAGGATTATGACGCCCCGCTGTATTACTTTCTGCTGCGGCGGTCGCTCGGGCTGGGTCCAAAACGCCATCCGCCCTGCATCATCCACCTGCATTCACCGACCGAGTTCATCTACCGGCATAACGAGTACGACGCCTGGAGGCCGGAGTATTTGACCGCAAAGCGGCTCGAGGATTACTGTATTGCCGCGGCCGACGCGCTGCGGTGTCCCAGCCATTACCTTACCGGACAGGCGGCGGCCCATTACGGCCTGGACCCGAATTCGATCACCGTCCTTCGACTTCCGCTCGGCGACACGCCGGTGATCGCGCGCGCCGAGGAGGTCTGGGCCGACGGGGGGATCAGTTATTTCGGACGGCTCGAGCCTCGAAAGGGCGTGATCGAGTGGGTCGATGCGGTGGTTTCGGCGGCGGCGGACTTTCCGATGGCGCGCTTTGACTTTGTGGGTGCCGATCTGCCCCACACCGCCGGTTTGTCGGTGCGTCAGTATGTCGAAAGGCAGATTCCGAATCGTCTCAAACCGCAATTCCATTTCCATGGCTCGCGCCCGCGCGCCGAGCTGTTCGGGTTTATGAAGCAGACGCGGATCGCCGTGGTCCCGTCGCGCTGGGAAAACTTCCCTTACAGTTGCGCCGAGGCCATGTGCTCCGGTCTTCCCGTGATCGCCTCCCCGGAGGGCGGAATGGCCGAGATGATCAAGGACGGTCAGACCGGATGGATCGCTGAAAATGCCCAAGCCAGCGGCCTGGCCCGGGCGCTTCGGCGGGCCCTTGCGACGCCGCCGATGCGGCTGGCCGCGATGGGCCGGCTTGCATCCGAGGAGATCCGCCGGATGTGCGACAACAAAAAGATCGTCGAAGATCAGTTGAAGTTTCACCACCGGGTCGCCGGCGACGGCGCGAATCGTTCGCTAAAGCTTCCGGTCAACCTGCCCTGGACCCGGCAGCCGCTCGCGGACCGAACCGCGCATCGGGTTCCCAAGCGTTCTTCCGATCAAGACCTCGCCTTTATCGTCAACGGTTTTTCGGCCGGCCCGATGCTGGCCGACTGCCTGCAGAGTCTGGAACGCCAGACGCGCGCGCCGCGATCGGTGGTCCTGGTGGTAAACCCCTCAGAGCGCGACGCAACCGCACCGGCAAGGGAACGGGCGCACGCGAAGGGATGGTGGGTCTGCGAGCTGTCGGGGCGGGCGCCGGCCGAGGCCAAAAACCTCGGGGTCGAGACGGTATTGTCGTCCGGCCCGAGACCGGCGGGCTGTGTTTTCCTGGACGCGGCCGATCGGCTGCATCCGGGTTTCACCGAAACCTGCGAGGCGGTCCTTCGCCATCGGCCCGAGGTCGGGATCGTTTCGCCGTGGGTCCAATGGATCGGCGAGGTCCATCGATTCGTCGCTCATCCGTGTCCGGCATTTCCCTACCAACTGCTCTCGGATGAAAGCGTCTCGGCCGCCGTGATCCGAACCGAAGCGCTGCGTGAGGCTGTGGAATTTCGTGCGGGACTCAACTCCGGGTTCGAGCAGTGGGACCTTGTGAATGCCGTGATGGCATCGGGGTGGGCGGCCGTGACCGTTCCGAGGCTGCTTGCCGAGCGGGTGATGACGTACGAAGAGGCGGCGCGGCTGGCCAATCCGGCTGTACACAGCCGGATGAGGCGGGTGTTGCTTGCCCGCTTCCCCGAGGTGGTCGCGCGGGACGCACAGCCATTGGTGCACCTTCTGGAATCCCGGATGTTCCAGTCCCCATCGGTTGTTCCACCCAAACCGGAACTGACGCCGCGCGCGGCGAGCGGGCGGACGCCCGCCTCGTCGGAAATCCTGCGGTCCACGTTATCCCAGCAGGGCATGCTGGTGCGCAAGGCACTGCGCGATCCGAAAGCCGCGCTGCGGTTTGTGCTCCGGGCGGGGGCGTGGCTGCTTCGGACGATCCGCAGGGAATCTCGATGATCGAAACCCAATCGGGCCCGACGCCCCTCATTTCGGTCGTGATCTGCACCCACAACCGGGCGGACTATCTGAACAAGGCGATTCGAAGCGTCCTAGACCAGAGCCTGCCAGGCGACCGATACGAGCTGATCGTGGTGGATAATGCCTCGACCGATCACACGCGGGAGACGGTCCGCGCGTTTGAGCCGGCCGGGAATGTGCGCTACCTCTATGAGGGGACGCTGGGATTGTGCCACGCCCGCAACACCGGCTGGCAACAGGCGCGCGGCCGTTACGTCGTCTACCTGGACGACGACGCCGTGGCATGCCCCGGATGGCTTGCGGCGGTCAAGGAGGCGTTTGCCACCGCGCCCGACATCGGAGTGGTGGGCGGACGCGTCGAGCCGATCTGGGAGGGAGAACGGCCGGCGTGGCTGTCGGACGATCTCGCCTTGGGCCTCACGATCCTCGACTGGTCCGATACGCCGAAATTCATCCTCGATGTGCGGCGCGAATGGCTCGTCGGTGCAAACATGGCCGCCCCGACCGCCGTGCTGAAGGAGATCGGCGGATTCCATCCGGGGCTCGACCGCGTGGGAACGCGCATGCTCTCGAGCGGGGATGTGTATCTGCAGAAGCAGATCCTCCGGCGGGGTTACTCGTGCCTGTACCATCCCATGATGGCCGTACGGCATCTGGTCCCGCGGTCGCGGCTTGAAAAACGATGGTTCATCCGTCGGTATTACTGGCAGGGCCTGTCCAATGCGGCGATGCAACTCATCGAAGAGTCTCCGTCCATCGTGAGACGGGCATCCCTCGCGGCCTCGATGGTTTTTCAGTTGCTCCGCTCGCCGAGAAAGATCGAGAGTCTGGTGCGCCCGGTTGACGATCCCCGCGCGTTTACCCAAAAGTGCTACTCCTTTGTCACGCTGGGACATATCGCGGGCCTGCTGGGCGCGCTCGGAAGGTAGGAGGCCCATGCATATTCATGTGATCCGCACTCGGTATCCTCACTGGGGCCGGTATTCCGGGATCAATCAATACCTGCGATATCTCGATCTCGACACTTTTCAAATCTCGGAGCGGCTGGCCTCGGACAACGACGAGGACTTTCCGATCCAAAATCCGGCGATCCGGAACCGGCTGCGCCGCGCCGTCCAGAAACGGGGGATGGCTTGGTACAAGCTGAGCGATCTTGCGGCCGAGATGGATGCGTTTCGCCGGGGCTGGGCAGGCTCGGCTGATATTATTCACTACCTGGATGGCGAGCATTCCGCGCAGTACCTGCCGGGGTTGTTCAAGCGGTTTTGGAGATCACGGCCAAAGCTGGTCGCGAGTTATCACCAGCCGTCGGAGTTGCTTGACGCCTTGATCCGGAAAGAGGTCGCCTCCCGGCTCGATGGCGTCACGGTGGTGTCGCCCGATCAGGTGGCCTACTTCCAGGCCTTCCTGCCGGCCGATCGCATCAGCCTCATTCCCCACGGCATCGACACCGATTTTTTCCGGCCGGGCGTCCCGCCCCGGCCGGACGGGAGCTTCCGGTGCATCACGGTCGGGCACTACCTGCGTGACTTTAACGCGGTGCGGCAGGTCGCGATCAAGCTGCGCGAATTCCGTGAGATCGAGTTCCATGTCGTCTCGTCCCAGGCGCGCGAACTGTCGGACTTGGCCAACGTCAAGATCCACACCGGCATTGATGATGCGGGTCTGTTGAAGCTGTATCAAACGGTGCATCTCCTTTTTTTGCCGCTGGTCCAGGCCACGGCGAACAATGCGCTTCTCGAGGGAATCGCATGCGGCCTGGCGGGCGTGTTAACGGACCTGCCTTCGGTCCGTTATTATCTGCCGGACGGGGCGGCCATCTTGGTTCCGAATAACGATCCCGATCGATTTGCGGAGGCGATACGTGAGTTGGCCCGCCGCCCGGACCATCTCGCCCGCTTGGGACAAGCGGCGCGCAAACGCGCCGAGGAACTGGACTGGCGCCGCATCTCTCCGGAGTATCAGGCCCTGTATGCCGCGCTGGTGGATCGTTGATCCCCACCGCATTTATAAGACCCTCAAACCGTTGTTATCCGTCGTCCAACCTTCGTAGTCGGTTCTTACGGACCGCCTTTACGGCGCTCTCGGCCCTTCTATTAATTCCGGCCGGCGGTCATGCGCTGGGCGCGCGGTTCGAAGACATCCAGGTCTGGGAAAACCAAAAAGATATCGATCATCTCATGTTGGCACTGGGAGACGGTTCCTTCCGTGTCCGCCGGGCTGCGGCCGATTCCTTGGACCGGCTCCACGAACCGCTCGGCCGTTTGATTTACGACAGCCTGTCCGGTTCCAAGGAAGCGCGGGAGACGTTGGCTCAGAAAAAAGATCCGAGGGCGACCGCGCCGTTGATCGGGGCCCTGGCCCACTGGAGCGCCACGGTGCGCGAGGCGGCGGCCGGGACTCTTGATCGGATAGCGGATCCGCGGGCGGCGGATGCGCTGGTCAAGACGCTGGGGGATTCCGAACCCAGGGTGCGCGAGGCGGCGGTCCGTGCGCTGCAGGCGATTGGAACCGCCCGGTCGGTTGATCCGATCATCAAAGTCCTGCGGGATGAGTATCCCACGGTGCGCGAAGCGGCGGCGAATGCGCTCGGGACGATCGGAGACAAGCGCGCTATCCCTCCCCTTATTCAAACCCTCGGTGATCCCTTCTTCGGTGCGCGGGCGGTGGCGGCCCGCTCTCTCGATCAATTACAGGAACCGTTGGGGCCGTTGATCTATGACAGTCTGAACGGTTCCGAAAAAGCCCGTGAAGAACTGGCGCAGAGGAAGGATCCTCGGGCGCTCGGCCCGCTGATCCGGATTCTAAGGGGCGGAAATCCGACGGTGCGCGAGGCGGCGGCCTGGAGTCTCAGGAGCATCGGAGATGCCGCGGCGGTGGGTCCGCTGATCGAACAACTCAATGACGGAAATTCCGGCGTCCGTCATGCGGCGGCCTGGGCGCTGCAAAAAATCGGGAACCCGCGCGCGACGGAGGCGCTGATCAAGGCTTTGATGGGTTCCGATCCGACGATGCGCGAAGCGGCGGCCTGGGGTCTGTATAACATCGGCGATCCGCGCGCGATCGAACCGATGCGGAAGGCGATCGAGGATGACGGGTCTCCGGTTCGCGAGGCGGCGGTCTGGACGCTGGGAAAGCTGGACGGCCCTCGTTCCGTCGATCTGTTCATCAAAGCCCTCGGGGATGACGACTCCAAGGTGCGCGCCGCCGCGGCCCAGACCCTTGAAGGGCTTGGCGAACCGTTGGGTCGTTTGATTAATGAGAGTCTTCAGGGTTCGCAAGCCGCCGTCGCGGAGCTTGCAGCAAAAAAAGATCCTCGAAGCCTCGACCCGCTCCTCCGGGCTTTGGAGAAGAATGATCCCCGCGTGCGCCGTGCGGCTGCAAACGTCCTTGGAAATATCAAGGATGCGCGTGCCATGGACGGGTTGATCAAAATGGCGGGCGGCTGGAATCCGCGTGACCGCCTTGCAGCGACGGCCTCGCTCGTGAAGATGGACCCGGCGCGTTTTTCGTTGTGGGTTTCGACCTTTTTCAAAATCATGTTTCGGCCGGCGAGCCTGGTTTACTTGCTGTGCAGTCTGAGCCTGTTTGGGTTTGCGGCCTATGCGATGGTCCGGCGGAAGAGGGGTTGTCCATGAGAATGTACCGGACGTCCGTCGGATATCAGTATTGCGCGTCCATCGGAGGCCGGAAGAGTCTGTCTTCGAGAACGGCCAGGAGCTTGGGAATCGTTTCGGGGTGGAGGGCCGAGATCGAGACGGCCTCATACCGTCGGCAGACGTCTTTGACGACCTGCGGATCGACCCGGTCTTCCTTGTTGAACACCACCAGCCGGGCAATTTGATCCAGCGAAAGCTGCGCCAGCAGTTTGACCACGTCCTCGATCTGAAGCTCGAACCGGGGATTGCCGATATCCACGACATGGAGAAGGAGATGGGCGTCACGCAGCTCATCCAGCGTCGGGGCGAAGGCGCCCATCAAATCCTCCGGCAGCTCGCGGATGAAGCCGACGGTATCGGTGATGATGACTTCCCTCTCCCGTGGGAAGCGCAAACGGCGGCTGGTCGTGTCCAGCGTGGCGAACAGAAGATCATCCGTCAGCACCTCGCTGTGGGTCAGCGCGTTCAGCAGCGTTGATTTTCCCGCATTCGTATATCCGATGATCGAGACGATCGGGATCTTGCTTTTCACTCGCAGCGACCGCCGTTCGCTGCGGGCCCGGCTGAGCATCTGAAGTTCTTTCTCCAGGCGGCTGATCCGATCCCGCGCGCGCCGTCGGTCCACCTCCAGCCTCGTCTCACCCGGCCCGCGACCGCCGATGCCGCCGGTCAGCCTTGAGAGTGCCGTGCTTCGCTCCTGGAGACGGGGCAGGCGATATTTCAGTTGGGCCAGCTCGACCTGGACTTTTCCGTCCCGGCTGTGGGCCCGCCGCGCGAAGATATCCAGTATCAATTGCGTCCGGTCGATCACCCTCATCTCGGTCATCTCGCCGATCGCCTTCATCTGAAGCGGGGTGAGGTTCTGGTCGAAAACGAGCAGGTCGGCCCCCAACTGGTAGGCCTTCGTGATCAACTCCTTTATCTTTCCCTCTCCCATGAGATATTTCGGATGCAACGTCTTGGGTCGTTGAGTCACGGTGTCCACCACGACGAGTTGATCCGTCCGCGCCAGCTCTGCCAACTCCTCCATAGACTCTTCCTGGTCGAGCCGGTTCCGGGTGGAGGCGCTGGCCAGGATCGTGCGTTCCCGTTTATCCTTCACGTCAAAGACCATCTGGTGTCGTGCCAGTTCCTCCTCAATGGTACTCACGAAGGACTGGCAATCCAGGTCCAGTTGGTGCGTCCAGATGGCCGGATGAACCTCCCAGGCCTTGCCTTCCGGATTGGGCGGGAGGAGATGGGCGAGATAACAATGTCCGGGCAGCCCGTTTCCCTGAACGCCGATCGCGGCGATGAGGTCCAGCCTCAACAGCGCGAGATCGGTGAAGTCATCCTGAGTCAGCGGTGAATCGTCGAGATGAGTATGGAGGCAGCGGACGCCCCGAAGCCGGAAGCGGCCGGCGCGGAACTTCGAGAGATCGGGAATCAGGATCTCGCGGTCATCGCCCACGATCACGGCATAAATATCGCCGCGCCGCGTCACGATCAGTCCGATCTGCCGGCCGATATCCCGGGACAGTTCGGTCAGCGTGCGCGCGAGTTCGGGCGTGATGACCTTGTCGGACGGGATGCGGCGGCGGTACAACTGCTCCAGACGTCGGGTCTGTCCGGCCTTGAGACCGCTGAGATGTCCATGAAGAGTGGGAATGGGCTGTCTCCGTTTCCGGCGTATTATATCATACTCCTTACAAATTCCTTGACAGATAAATCATATCAGGTATCATAACAAACTCCGGTTTGATAGTCGTTCGCCATGTTCGCCGGGCATATCCCCGGTCGTTTACCTTGACAAAATAATTTCCAGAGCCTAGGATAAGACAGTAATACTCCCCTGCCATTCATCTGCGGGGCCCTGCCCGAGACCCTTCTGGAAATCGAGCTGTTCGGCCATGTGCGGGGCTCCTTTACGGGGGCAATCGGCAACAAGAAGGGGCTGTTTGAGGAAGCCCGCGGCGGGACGCTTCTGCTGGACGAAATCGGGGATACCACATGAGCTTATGTCTGAAATCATGGACAACATGACTTGATTGAAAATCCGATGGAAAATAACCGTGGAATCTTTTTAATGTCCTCCTGTTTTGACTTTCCCCCGCCCTGTCTAGATTATAATCCTCAGATGCATCCCCCTAATGAATGGCATAGCCTTTGCGGTTTCTCCAAGTGGAGAGTTGGACAAAACAATGAGAACATGGAAAAGGAGGGTCCGCCATGAGACGTACTGATTATCTGACCGAGAAGCGTCCATTCCACCAACTCCCGGCCTCCCTGGTGATGGAGCAGGAAGTGAAATTCTGTCGGGCATCCGATTCGGGTCGTAATGTTGCGTTACAACTGACCCAGTACAATATCGGAAGCCTTCCGGTGGTGGATGACAAAGGGGCGTTGGTGGGGTTGGTGACCGAATTTGATCTGCTGGATATTCTATTGAAGGACAAGGATCTGAAGGATGTCCGGGCCGAGCAGATTATGACGCGGGACGTCAAGTTTGTCCGCGAAGACACGTTGGTGGATGAGATCATCCGTCTGCTGGAAAACGACCATTTGATTCGGGTCCCGGTGGTGAAGGACTGTAAATTGACCGGCATAGTCGCTCGGCGGGACATCCTCTTCGGCTATATCAAGTCGACGGCCGAGTACTGGCCATAAGGAGTCGAACGAAGCTCGGCGAAGGAGATGAGGGCGATGAAATGCCCAAAATGCGGATGCGGAGGGTAGTCATGATCACACTGCATCGGATTCTGATGGCAGCCGATTTTTCGGATTATTCCAATGAGGCTTTGGACTATGCGATTTATCTGGCGCGAGGCTTCGGAGCGGACCTCTATATGCTTCATGTGTTCGAGCCGCCGTTCTTCAGTCGCACCGGGGTGTCGCCCGGCGTCCGTCCGGAGGTGCTCCAATGGATCAAGGAGGTGAAGGAGGCTGAGGTCCGGCAGCTGGACGACCTGGCCGAAAAGGTCCGGCATCAGGGCGCAAAGGTGCATCCCGTTTTCAAGGAGGGTACGCCGTTCCTCGAGATTCTCAAGACGGCGGGGGAAATCCCAAGCGATCTGATTGTACTGGGAACACACGGACGCACGGGGCTGGCCCATGTCTTGATGGGGAGCGTGGCCGAACGCGTCGTTAGAAAATCGCTCTGTCCGGTCTTTACGGTAAGACCGAAATCGTTTGCGAATGCCGGCGAAAAAAAGAGACCAGGATCGGAGGGATCATTATGAAAATTCCACTTCGAATCACGGTTAGGAATGCCTCGGTTTCCGAGGTGGTCAAGAATGAGATTCGGGAACGGGTGGACAAACTGGAACAGTTTTCGAGCAACGTCATGGGATGCCGTGTCACGGTGGACAGCCCTCATCGGCATCAGCACCATGGGATGCAGTATGCGGTGCAGATCGATCTTACCGTCCGCGGCGCCGAGCTGGTGGTCAAACGCCAGCCGCACGAGGATATCTACGTTGCGATCCGGGACGCCTTTGATGCGGCCCGCCGCCAGATGGAGGAGTATGAACGGCGGCTGCGGGGGGAAGTCAAGAACCACGAAGCCCCATCCCAAGCCCGCGTGAGCAAGCTGTTTCCGGGACAGGGTTACGGTTTTCTCGAGGCCCCGGACGGCTACGAGATCTATTTTCACCGAAACAGCGTGCTGGGAGATGCATTCGACCGTTTGATGATCGGAACGGAAGTGCGGTTTGTTGAAGAAGACGGGGAGAAGGGGCCGCAGGCGAGCACCGTGGTGATGGCTCGAAAACGCCGCGGCCGGGAGGCGCAGGCCGAAAAATGACGGACGGATCCATGCCGGTGGTGATCTTTTTAGAAGTCGAACCATGGGAACAGGAATTTCTCATGAAACTCTGCCCCCTCTCTCTGGCAGAGCCGGTTCTATCCGGAGGAGGCCGACCGCATCACGCTGGGAAGGATTCAGGATACCGAAATACTCTCGGTCTTCATCTACTCCGACATGGATGCCGCGCTGCTGGGCCGGCTCCCGAAATTGAAGATGATCGCCACGCGGTCAACCGGCTATGACCACATTGACATGGCCTTCTGCCGCAAGAATGGAATTACTGTCTGCAACGTTCCGACGTATGGGGCCAATACGGTGGCCGAGCATGCGTTTGCCCTGATTCTTTCGCTTTCACGGAAAATCTATTCAGCCCGAGAGCGGACGATCCATGGTGATTTCTCCTTTCACGGACTTCAGGGGTTCGATCTGATGGGGAAGACGCTGGGAGTGGTCGGCACCGGCCAGATCGGCCGGCACGTCATCCGAATTGCTAAGGGATTCCAGATGCGGGTCTTGGTTTGCGATATGCGACCCGATCCCTCCCTGGCCGAGCTTCTGGGTTTTCAATATGTTGATCTGAACCAGCTTCTTGCGTGTTCCGATGTGATCACGCTCCATTGCCCCCTGACTGCAGGGACCCGGCATCTCATCGGGAAAGGTGGGTTTCAAAAGATGAAGCAAGGGGTTCTGCTCATCAACACGGCCCCGGGTGGATTGATCGATACCGCCGCGCTGCTTTGGGCACTGGAGGAAGGCATCGTCACTGGAGCGGGGCTGGATGTGCTTGAAGAAGAGGAGGCGATCCGCGAGGAACGGGAAATGCTGTCGAGGCGTTTTGACGAAAAAAAGTTGCGCGCGGTCGTCCAAAACCATGTGCTGTTGAAACGGGAGGATGTCATTATCACTCCCCACATCGCGTTTAACAGCCGGGAAGCCGTAGCCCGCATATTGACCAGCACGGTTGACAATATTTCTCGTTTTATAGAAGGAACGCCGCAAAATTGCATCGCGTAACTGAGTTGTATGAAAGGCTGTTATATCAATTTCCAAGTGAACATCCTGTTCGGCAGGGAAGCGCCTATGCTGAACTATATAGTGGGCGGTTGAGGAAAAGGGATGGAAATCACTTTTTTAGGCGCCACCGGAACAGTAACCGGTTCAAAATATTTGATCACCTCGGATTCTAAAAAGATCCTGGTAGACTGCGGTCTGTTCCAGGGTTTCAAGCAGTTGCGGCTCAGGAACCGTGAACCGCTTCCGATCCATCCGGCCGAAATTGATGCCGTCATCCTGACCCATGCCCATCTCGACCACAGCGGTTACCTGCCGCTCCTGGTCAAAGAGGGCTTCTCGGGGAAGATCTACTGCACGACCGGCACGCGCGACCTCTGCAAGATCCTGTTGCCGGACAGCGGACACCTGCAAGAGGAGGATGCGGACCATGCCAGCAAGCATCACTACTCAAAGCATGCTCCGGCGCTTCCTCTCTATACGCAGCAGGATGCCGAGCGGTCGCTGCGTCAGTTCTCCCCGGTCGATTTTGATCGTGACTTCGAACTGGGCGGCGGCCTGACCCTGCGCCTATTGCCCGCAGGACATATCCTGGGCGCGGCTTTTGTTTTATTGAGGAACGCCGGGACCTCGATCCTTTTTTCGGGAGACCTGGGTCGTCCGAACGATCTCATCATGAAACCTCCGGCGGTGGTTCACAAGACGGACTATCTCGTGATCGAATCGACCTACGGGAACCGCCGCCACGACCCG
>JACQFA010000056.1 GCA_016200255.1 Nitrospirota bacterium
AGTTTCGATGACCCGGATGATCCACCGTCCGATCGAAAACCTTTTGCGGGCGATGGCCCGGGTCAAGGAGGGGGATCTGACGGTTTCGATCGTTCCGCAGGCACAGGACGAACTGGGTCGGTTGACGGGAAGTTTTAATTCGATGATCCAGACGATTCAGCAGAGCGCGGAGGCGAATCAGATTCTCATGGACCGCATTCACACCTTTAATGAGGAACTTCAAAATAAGATTGATGCGGCCACGGAAGAACTTCAGAAACGGAATGACGAGCTGATGCGCGCCAATCGGTCGATTTACCAGATGCAGAAACAGCTGGTTCATTCCAACGAGCTGGCGGCCATCGGCCAATTGGCCACGACGGTGGCTCATGAATTGGGAACGCCGTTGCATTCAGTCTCGGGCCACCTTCAACTTCTCCTGTCCGAGGAAGGTCTGACGGAGGATGCGCGGCGCCGATTGTCCATTATGCAGTCCCAGGTCGAACGGCTGATCAACAGCATCCAGCAACTGCTGATCACGACGCGCCTTCCGGAGACGGATTTTGATTGGATCGAGTTGAACGTGATTCTCGAAGACCTTTTCATTTTGTTTCTGCCCGAAACAATCGCCAAACGAATCACTGTGGTGAAGGAATTTGATCCCAGCCTGCCCAAGCTCTTGGCGAGCCACAGCCAGATGCAGGGAGTTTTTTTAAACCTCATCGATAATGCAATCCATGAGTTGTCCAGCGGCGGGACTCTCCGGGTCCAGACCAAGCGGATCAATCCACCCAGAGATCCGTCCCAACGCTTGTGGGAAGAGAGCCATGACAGCGACTGGATTGAAGTGACGATCCAGGATACCGGTCGGGGGATTGCGCCGGATCATCTTCAAAAAATCTTTGAGCCTTTTTTCACCTCCAAGAGCCCTGGCCAGGGTACCGGCCTTGGATTGTCGATTTGTCAGGACGTGGTTCGCCGCCACGGCGGGATGATCACCGTGGAAAGTCGACTCAATGAAGGAAGCCGGTTTATCGTAAGGCTTCCCGTTAGAAAGAGAGGTTAAAATGACTGATGTTCCACGGATTCTTGTGGTGGATGACGATGCCGTCGCGGCGGATCTTCTGCGGGAGGTGTTGACAAAAAAGGGTTATCGCGTTCAAACAACCACAAAAGGCTCGGAAGCCATCCGAATGGGAACCCTCACCCTCTTTGATATGGTGATCACGGACCTGAAGATGCCGGATGTCGGGGGGCTCGAAGTCGTCCGTGCCTTCCGGCTGAAGAGCCCACTGACGACCATGATCGTCATTACGGCCTTCGGTTCCTTTGAGACGGCGATTGAAGCGATTCAAAACGGCGCGTATGATTATATCAGCAAGCCGTTCAAAATCGAGGATATCAAGGTAACGGTTGAACGGGCCTTGAATCAGCAGCGCCTCATCCGGGAAAACCTTTTTCTCCCGACCGACACGGAGGAAGATCTCCCTCTGGAAACCGTCATCGGGAATAGTCCGAAGATGCTGGAGATCTACAAACTGGTGGCCCGGGTCGCTCGGACCGACACTACGGTCCTGATTCAGGGCGAGAGCGGAACCGGAAAGGAACTGATCGCCCGTGCCATTCACAACCACAGCCACCGCTCGGAGAAGCCGTACGTCGCCGTGAACTGCGCCGCACTTCCTGAGGGTCTTCTGGAAACCGAGTTATTCGGCCACACGAAAGGAGCGTTCACGGGCGCCTGGACGAATAAAAAAGGATTGTTTCAGGAGGCGGAGGGCGGGACCTGTTTCCTGGACGAGATCTGGGATATCACGCCTTCTCTTCAGGCCAAGTTGTTGCGGGTTCTGCAAGAACATGAGGTCCGCCCGGTGGGAGGAACCGAAACGATCCGGGTGGATGTTCGGATCCTGGCCGCGACCAACAAGGACCTGGCGACGTTGGTCAAGGCCGGTCGTTTTCGGGAGGACGCTTTTTATCGTCTTCACGTCGTGACGATCAACCTGCCCTCGCTTCGGGAGCATCCGGAAGATATTCCGCTTTTGGCGAACCATTTTATCAAGACGGCCTGTCAGCACGCCAAGAAGAGCGTCTCGGGGATTTCCAAAGAAGCCATGGAAATCCTGATGCACCATCATTGGCCGGGAAATATCCGCCAGTTGGAAAATATCATCGAACGGGCGGTGACACTCACGACCAACAACGTCCTGATGCCCTCCGATATCTCCGAAGACTTATATTCAAAAGAGACGGCCCATCCCCCGTCTTCCTTGGAGGCGCTCTTTACGTTGGAAGAAATGAAGCGGCGGTACGTCGAGCAGATTCTGGATCAGACCGGCGGCAATCAAAGCAAAGCGGCCGAGGTTCTGGGAATCAATCGCAAGACGCTTTATCGGCTCAGTAAGCGTCGAGAGCCAAAAGGCGGAGCGACTTAGCCTAAGACGGAAAGTTCCCGTAACGGGACATAAAGCCCCACCTCTCATTTCGAATCAATCCCTTTATTCAAATTTAATCCAAGCAAGCGACACTTAGCGTAATAATTGAATAAAGGCATGTCTATTGCTTTACTGTTATTGGTTGGGTTCAACAAACCAAAAGAGGTGACCCGGTGGCCCGATTTTCCCGACCAACAATGGGCGCAAAAGGAGGTTCAAAATGTCCAGAATGAGATTCGGCGCATTCGTTCCGATCTGGCGGCAATGCCATGAGTATGGGAAACACAATAATGCGCTCGCAGTCAACACGAATACGGAGGCGATATGACATTAGGTAAAACTTGGTCCGGTCTTGTACTCGTCGTGATCCTCGTTAGCATGTTTCTTTGCACCGACCGACTTCCATCCGCCCATGCAGCTCAGCCCCTTGAGACGGAAACGGCCCGGTTGCTTGAGGCCGGATCGCTCGAGATTGAGGGCACATTTGAGTACCAGACTTCGTCTGAGGGAACCGAGACCGCCGTGCCGATGGTTTTTGGATACGGCCTGACCGATAACCTCGAGCTTTTGGTAGAGCCCGCCTTCTACACCGCCATTTGTCCGAAGGTAGGACGTCAGGCCATCGGGCGCGGTGACTTGGAAGTGACGCTCACCCAGCTTTTTTTCACGAAACCCTGAAGCTTCCCGCTCTGGCGATCGCCGGGGAGGTAAAGTTTCCGACGGCGAAGGACACGCTGATCGGCACCGGAAAGACGGATTACACCGGATATCTTAGTCGCCGGAAATCGCAGGGGGGGAACTGGCCGGGATGTTGGGCGCCCGATATTATGTTCAACCCAATTTCTTTCTCTCCTTTGGGGCGACCTACGACAATAACAATGCGATTCTGGTCCGTCCAGGCCTGACGGTGAAGTTTTAAATAGGCGCGGCGTAGACGTCACGGGCTGCCCGTGGAAGGAATTGATAGCCACCGCTTGATGGGTTTTACCCCTCGGCGCTCAATGCCCATGTTTTGCCGCTTTATGCGGAAAGATCAAAATGCACGACGCAATGAGCACGAGTAGCCCTGCCGATGCTGAGTAGCGGCTCAACGCCAAGCCACCCTGACTTATGGGTTTGTCCAGGAAGTCGCCGACCACGGCTCCAAGCGGTCTCGTAAGGATGAATGCCGCCCAGAAAAGCATTGTGCGAGATAGGGTCGTTCGATAGTACGCTGCTGCAAGGATTGCCAACATTGAGCTAAACAGTATCGCACCGCCATTGTATCCAATACCGGCTGTATCCGCTGTCCAATCGCCAAGCGCAGTGCCCAACGTCTGAGAAAACATTATTGTTCCCCAGTAGAACATTTCGGATTTGGGAGAACTCACGGTATCCACGGCTACCGAACCAAGAGCGCGATACCAAATGAGTAGTGACGCCATAAGAAGCGCGAACAAAATTGTTGTTCCGCCCGCATATCCGATACCAAGCGAACGATCCGCGAAGTCCGCCAATGTCGTTCCAACCGTTGTCGTTGCAACAATGGTTGTCCAGTATACGACCGGATGAAATTGCTTCGCGGATACCTGGACGATTACCGCAACGATGAAAATCAGCCCAAAAATTCCAGTGCTAATGAGATAGCCGAGATTCATTGACATAGACACGGCATCTCCGCCGGTCTCGCCAAGGGTCGTGGCAAGGATCTTTATGATCCAGAAAATCAGAGTTACCTCTGGCACCTTGCTGATAATCTCTTGCTTTGCCGTGTCCATTTTTTCTTCCTTGCGACAGGTGGATAGTCGAATGTGTGGTGGCTAACAATGATTAGATTGATCCGCATAATCTGCGGAACATCAATTTTCAGACGGTATAATACGCCGTTGATACAAAAGTTTCAATCCCCATGATTTCTTCAATTTCAGCGCTTGAATTTCTTAGCCCTTGTTTCCGCTGCGTCTTATGCAAATCAGCTTAGCAAGCGCCGGGAGCCAAAATGCGACGTGTCTTAACCTGAGGCAAAAAGTCCCTTTGCTGAGACAAAAGGTCTCACCTCCCGTTTCCAATCAAACCCCTCATTCCGGTTTAACGCAATCCAATTGACAATTCGCTTGCCCCACGCCGATGGCATGTCTTTTGCTTATTCTTATAAAGTTCGGCAAACGACCGGTCAGAATTTGTTCGCGATAAAGTACAGCTTTAATACGAAGGGGGTTCTGAAGCGACGCGATGAAGATCAAGATCTTTTGTGATTTCGACGGAACGATCACCAAGCAGGATACCACGGACGCCGTTTTGGAAACCTTTGCAGAGCCCGAATACAGAGACTGGGAGCGGAAGTGGGAAGGAGGGCTCATCACCGCCCGGGAATGCATGCGACAGCAGACCCGGCTCATTCGGGCCGATCCTGAAACCGTTCGCTCCTTTCTAACCCGTTTGACGATCGACCCGGGGATCTATGTTCTGGAAGAAGCATGCATCAAGAACCGCGCGTCCCTGGTGATCGTGAGCGACGGAATCGATTTTCTGATGGATACGATCTTGCGCCTCCACGGACTGGATCATTTGCCGCATTATTCAAACCGGCTCCATTGGGAGAATGACGGGCGACCCTCTCTCACCTTTCCGTACGGCGATGCCGTTTGTCAGGGAGGCTGTGGCGTATGTAAATGCCGGCTGCTCGAACAGGACGGCCATCCCGATGTCCAAACCGTCTACATCGGCGATGGTCTTTCCGATCGGTGTGTCGTGCATCAGGCCGACCGGGTCTTCGCCAAGAATCAGCTTCAGGCGTATTGCATTGCCAAAGGGATTGTTCACGACTCGTTTGAAACCTTAACCGATGTAGCCTGTTCACTTTTTGGGAAGCCGTCGGCGCTGCAGCCGGCCATCGAGGAAAAAAGATGACGTTACGCAAAGAAGAAGAGGAATTAAGACGGCTGGAAGCCAAGTATTGCTCCTACGGCGACACGGTCCATTATGCCCCGGTCCCCAAGTTTTTCAAAACCGCGGAAGGGAGCTTCCTCTATGATCGGGAGTCTCAACCCTATCTCGATCTTCAGATGTGGTATTCGGCCGTCAACTTCGGATACCGGAACAAAGAGATCAATCAGCGCTTAAAGGAACAGATCGAAACACTGCCCCAACTGGCCTGTCAATATTTACACAAGGAGAAGGTGCTCCTGTCGGCCGAGCTGGCGCGGCAGTCCGAGCGGGCGTTCGGTCGGGAGGGACGGATCCAGTTCAACGTCGGCGGCTCCCAGGCGGTCGAGGATTCGATGAAGCTGGTCCGGAACGCAACCGGAAAAAGTCTCTTTATGGCTTTCATGGGAGGCTATCACGGACGGACGCTCGGCGCTTCCGAGATCACCTCCAGTTACCGGTACCGTCGTCGTTACGGCCATTTTTCAAATCGCGCGCACTTCGTTCCGTTTCCGTACTGCTTCCGATGCCCCTATGGAAAGACGATCGACAGCTGCGACTATTACTGCGTCCAGCAGTTCGAGAAACTGTTTGATACCGAATACCAGTCCTTCTGGGATCCGAGAGCCGAGGAGCCCGAGTTCGTGGCCTTCTATGTGGAGGCGGTTCAAGGAACCGGGGGTTATGTCATTCCGCCGCCCGACTATTTTCCTCGCCTGTCAAAGATCCTGGAGGATCGAAAGATCCTGATGGTGGATGATGAGATCCAGATGGGTTTTTTCCGTACGGGTAAATTCTGGGCGATCGAACATTTCGGCGTCAAGCCCAACATCGTCGTGTTCGGGAAGGCGATGACCAACGGGCTGAATCCGATTTCGGGTGTTTGGGCGGAGGAACGATTGATCTCGCCGGAGAAATTTCCGCCCGGCTCGACGCATTCCACCTTCTCATCGAACCCGCTTGGAACGGCCGCGGCGCTGGCGACCCTGGAATGGATTCAACGTCAGAACTATGAAAAAACCGTGGCCGAAAAAGGGGCCTACTTTCTGGCGAGGCTCGAGGAGTTGAAAGCCCGGCACCGCACCATCGGGGATGTCGCCGGTCTGGGCCTGGCCCTCCGGATCGAGGTGACACAGACGGATCGGTACACGCCCAACAAGCCGTTGGTGGACCGGATCTTCGAAGCCGGACTCCAGGGTGGAATCCCGACCTCGAAGGGTCCGATGGGATTGGTCCTGGATGTGGGGGGATACTATAAAAACGTGTTTACCCTGGCCCCCAGTCTTGAAATTACGAAAGAGGAGATTGATCTGGCGATCGAACTGCTCGACTTTTTATTCAAGAAACATGGGACGGACGGAGGTTGAATGGGTTCTCCTTTCGAGACGAAGGAAGCGGCGCTGGCCGGCATGCCCGGGGTTCGGCGCACCGATATCTTCATGCCGGCCCAGTCCTCAACGCTGGTGTATCTCATTCATGGGGTCACCGGAACACCCCTGGAGATGAAATACCTGGCGCGGAAGCTATCCAAACAAGGTTGGGATGTCTACCTCCCAACGCTGCCCGGACATTGTTTGAAGCTGAGAGACATGGTACGGTCTAACGAGGAAGATTGGCTGCGACACGTTCGGACCCAACTGGTTTTTTGCCGGGGACATTATCAACGCCTTATCGTCGGCGGCTTGAGCGCGGGAGCCCTTTTAGCGCTGGATGCTTCGACCACGGTTCCATTGGATGGAGTGGTCGCCCTCTCACCCACCTTCTTTTACGACGGTTGGAATACCCCGTGGACGTTGAAGCTTCTTCCGTTCGGAATCAAACGGCTTCCGACGTTCTTGCAGTACCTTTTCTTTCATCTCGACGGGCCTCCCTACGGAATCAAAGAGCCGGCCCTGCAGAGCCGGATCCGTGAGGCGTATCATCCTTGGTATCGTCTGCGGGCCTTCCTGCGCCGCTTTAAGTCGGGAACGTCTCAGGAACCCCAGCGGAGCAACTCGACCGAGGCGGTCGGATATCCTGTTTACTCTCTTAAAACCATGGCGGATCTGGATCGACTTTATGAGAAGGTGAAAGGGACGCTTCATCGTGTCACAGCCCCCACCTTGATCCTTCAGTCTCTGGAGGATGATTTCACCAGTCCACGGAACTCCGAACTGGTTTATGACACGATCCGTTCATCCGTAAAAAAACTGGTGCTTCTGGATGATTGTTATCATGTGAT
>JACQFA010000060.1 GCA_016200255.1 Nitrospirota bacterium
GGCCTTTTGACGTCTGGGCGCGAAGACGGTACGGAATGGATTTCTGCTCATGGCTGTAGAGAGCCACGGACCATCCGCGTGCGATAAAACGCGTGCGGACATGGTCCACGATTCCCTGAGAGCGCTTGGGGACATGGACAAGGACATCCACATCCATCGTGGCCCTGGGTGAAATCCAGGCCCCCATGGCCATAGCGCCGATCAACGTATAGCCGTTGATCCCTTTCGCACGATCGAGAACAGTTTTAACGACTCTAAGTGTAGTTTCCATGTCAGCCTTAATCGTTCCGCGATGGACAAGCTCCGCCAAAAAAGCATGGCATCATAATCCAGCCGGTAACTCGTTGGAAGACGCCTCAGATTTTTCCCGGTGAGTGGTTTTGGTTTTCTATTCATATGAACACGCGGCCAACGGTTTAGGAATGGATTCGAACTTTCCAACTCTGGCCCATTCTATCCAATAACGACCAACTCTGTCAAAGAATTATACCGAATGACTAAATTGGCTGGAGTGAGCTGGAATAGGCCTGATAGTGGCGGGCTTGAGCACACAATGAGCACAAATTCTTGTTGCTTTCACCTACTAATCCTCGATTACCCAATGCCGGAGAATTGGTGATTGCCATGGAAAAGTGGGGATAAGGCTCAGGCTCGCCGGCAGCAGGTCACTCTTAGCTCAACCGTCCGTGGAAACGGGGTAGAACCCTGATCCCAATTCATTTAGCTCGTGCCAGTCACTCCCGCAGCCATCCGGGCGGGGCATTCGCCTTGCGGGCCTCCTCAGGCAAGTCGACCGTGAGCATGATATCCGCTTCTCGAATCTGTTTTTCGTAGGTCGATATTTCGTCGGTGATACCCTGTTTCCGCTGCATACTGTCCGGCATCGGCTCCCGAAACCGCTCAAGACCCAAACGCTCTTGAGCGTCGGCCAACTTTGCCTGGGCATCGGCCTTCTTGGCCTGCCAATTCTGGATCCTCTGTTGCCACCATTCGCGGTTGTGGCCATGAGAGTCAACGGCTTCTGAGGGCGAAATCGAGGGTCGTGCGGACTTGGATGCGGGTTTTTTCTGTGTCTCCGGCTGCGACTCAGACTCTGGATTTGCCGAAGGGGGGTCTTTCGGCTCATCGGGGCGGCGAATTTCCTGAGCCGTATCGCGAAAGTCCTTGGGAATCTTTCCGGGGTCATCGGTGAAGTGAATGCCCCCATCGGCGTCGGTCCATTGAAAGACCACCCCGGCGGCCATCGCATCGGGCACGAGGGCGACCAGAAGAAAAAGGGTCAGCCCAAAAACTTGCGGCACTTGATGAAAAGGCGAGCGCTGAGTGTTCACGTCTGTTCTCCTAATCGACATACCCCCGTTGGAGCCCTGTGGGTAATCAGTTGCTGGGCGCCGAGACGATTAATCGAGCCCGCGACGCTGGAGTAATGCCCCATCCTAAACCGGTCCGCGATTTTCTGCAAGGAAGGCCCGCTCGAAAGGAACATTTTATAATGGTTCGGATTTCGGAAGATGCCCCGATTCATCACGCGAGGCCACGCACCGGGAAAGAGGATGCGAAGAGGACGGGCCATGACGAATAATTAACCTATAAAATGCTTGAAGTCAATTCTTGGCCCCCCTTTACAATTCTCATAGGCATCGTAACACTCCCCTGGTTTGAGCCCCAATCTGTTCCTCCTCAGCCGTTGCCGAATGTAATATATTATTCATAAAAGGGTTATTATTTTATTGATTTCAGGAAGAAGTTCACACCTTTCTAATACTATCTGAGCAGGAGTTTCAAAATCCCACCCTCTTTTAATATCGCAAAGACATTCACTCCGGCCAAGCGGCGGCTAAGGCTTTGGGGTGCGTTGAAGCTTGTCCAAAGCATACTTCGAGAGCTGCTGAATCACCGGATCCGGATGCTTCTGCTGCGTCTCTTTGAGCAGTTCGATCGCTTTGGGATCTCCAACCTCTTCCAAGACCCAGATCGCGTTCCATAAAAAAATGGAGTCGTTGTCGAGCTTCATGGCCTGAATGAGAGGATCGACCACCGGCTTTCCGATATCACTCAAGGCACCGGAGACGTCCAGTCTGACCATGGGTTCCTCATCCTTGAGTGCCGCAATCAACGGCGACACGGCACGCGGATCCTTGGTCTTTCCCAGCTCATACGCCGCTTCCCGACGGTCCATCGTGAGTTTAGACTGAAGCTTTTTAAGCAGGTCATCAACCCGGTCGGCCAGAGCCGTTCCCGCAAAGCTCAAGAGAAGGATACCCGCCACCAGAAATCGAAGAATCGTATGCACGTTTAAAAAGACTCCCATAGGAGTCTTGAGAGATTGTAACAAGCCGTGTGCGCTAAACCGTTTCCGCACGATCGCTCCTCCTTTAGATGACAGGAATTTGCTGACAGGTCCCACACCCTAACGAAGTGCCCCTTGCCACCCCAAAGTGCCCTCAGGATAGCCATCTTCTGTCTCTCTTGTCAATCGGGAAAGTCAATTATCCTCCTGGAGCATAAGGCCGGAGACATTATGGGCGACAGGGGCCAATACAAATACCTGCTATTATCCACCGATTAACAGTAGAAATATAGTATTCTGGGGTAGACTATGAGATTGTTTAGTTCAGGAAGCAATGATGCCACCTACGAAGCATTTAAATCGGGTGGTGTCCTAATTTATGCCTTTATCGAATGCCATCTCTTTTGCTCTGTTCACTTCGACAGTTATAGCTTTTTTAATCAGGTCATATCCGAGCCGGTACGCTACTTCTGGTTCAAGTTGTACTATACGTGATCCCTTTCCTTGGCCGATCTTCAGTTCTATACGGTGATCGGGTTGGGGGTAGCCGCGGTACGGATCGCCGGTAATAGCTTTTACCCTGACTGGAGTAAAATGCCGCTCGAGAAGTTTATTCGAGTGCGGGGATCGACCCGTTATCAAATTCATTTTCATGATGACTCCCTCCCAAAAGGTAGATTGGGCACCTATAAGCGTAAACTCACGAGCTGCTAACCCAAACAGTCAGGAAAATATTACTCTTTCCTATGAGGGTTGTAAAGAAAGGTTATCACAATTAGGGGCGGGCGATCATTGACAGTTTAATTCCGGGGACACCATATTTAATTTGGTTATAGTGAAAGCCAGGGCGGATTTATTTTTGAAAACTGCGCGCGTTGTGGCGGGGAGAAGGGCTGGAGATTGGAGCAATGGAGTATTAGACCGCAATGGGAGCATGTCCATTGTTCCAATGTCCACTGCTCCATTGCTCTGAATTTTTGCGGTGCAAAAATTCTGGTCCCAGCGGGATTCGAACCCGCGTTTTCGCCTTGAGAGGGCGACGTCCTGGGCCGGGCTAGACGATGGGACCCGTAACCATGTAATCAATTTGTTTTAACGGCCTGAAATTTACGGCGTCATATTGAGTCCGAACATTCCCGGCAAGACGGTGCCGATGAGGTAACCCAGAAGGCCGGAGCCGGTTCCGATCACCATCACTTCCAGTCCGGCCCGCAGCGGGTGCTTTCCGGTCACGCGCGCCTTCACCAAGCCCACCACGAACAGCGCCGCGACCGTGACCGCGATCGAGAGCCAAATGACCGGCGTCGTTCCGATGAAAAAATAGGGAACAAGCGGGACGATTGCGCCCATCAAAAACGAAACGCCCATGGTCAATGCATCCTTGGCCGGGCTGGCCAGGTTTTCCAGCGAGAGTCCCAGTTCTTTCTCGGTCAATGTTTTGAGCCACAACGTCCGGTCGGATGCGACGCGTTCGGCCATCCGCTCGGCCTCCTCCGTCGTCAAACCTTCCTGTTGATAAATTTCGATCAATTCGGCCATCTCTTCATCCGGATTGGTTTCGAGTTCCCTCGCCTCTTTTTCGATCTCGGCCGTGTGCAGTTCCTTCTCGGCCTGGGACGCAAGGTAGCTGCCGGTGCTCATCGCGATGGTTCCGGCCACGGCCGAGGTCAACCCGGCCACGAACACGATCGGCCGGTGGGACGTGGCGGCCATGACGGACGAGGCGACCGCGACGGTCGAGACGAGGCCGTCCTGCATCCCGAAGACGACCTCGCGGATCCGCGTCAGCGAGGCGATCCGTCCCTTTTCGTCCTTGACTTCAGGCACGGCCTGGCCGTCTCGGGCCGCGGGACGCGCCGTTGCGCCGTCCCCGACGTTGGTCTTCGAAGGCGTTGCGGCCGGTGTCCGGGCCGGCGAGCCGAGTTTTCGCTCGAACTCTTTCAAGGCCTCGGTGAACAATCCGAGGTGGTAATGTTCCCGGTTCATGGCCAGACGGAACGAATCGGCCGCGTCCGACCGGCCTTCGTCCATCGCCTCCTGGATCATCTTGGGATAGAGCCGGCTGGTCTCATACTGTTCCGACTCGACGACGAACCGGAGGTTTTCCAGCGTGGATTTCACCTGTCCCACCACCTTGAGATGGCTGATGGCATGGGCCGTCTCGGCGCCGGCCACCTCGAGGAAAAGCTGGGCCACTTCCGGATGGTTTTCCTCCATCGCGCGGATGCCAAATGCGGTATAAACGCGGTTGGCCTTCGCCTCCTCCAGAAAAGCCAACCACAGATTCCGTTGTGTCTTGTTCATGATGACTCACCACCGGAAATTTTCAGAAAACGAACGGGAATTATGACAGAGAGTGACAGAGCCTGTCAAATGAAGGCTTGGCGCAGGGAATCGATTCGGGTGAACAAGAGGGACTGGCTTGCTTTAGTTGAAACTCGGCGGGATAAAGGGCGACTCCAGCAACCAGCGTGTGAATTCGTCGGCGGAAATCGGACGGCACATGTAATACCCCTGAGCGGCGTCACAGCCCAGATCAACCAGCCGGCGATATGCTTCTTTGTTCTCCACGCCCTCGGCGATCACTTTAAGGCCCAGATTGTGTCCGAGATCAATAATCGAGCGCACGATCACAGCATCGTTTTCATCGTGGGTCATGTTGATGACAAACGATTTGTCAATCTTGATTGCGTTTACCGGCAGCTTTTTAAGATAAGTTAATGATGAATAACCGGCGCCGAAGTCATCGATCGAGAACCCCATCCCCATCGCTCTCAGATGTTTGATCACCTCCATCGCACGTGCCGGATCGGCCATGATCGCGCTCTCCGTGATCTCCAGTTCGACTTGGTCAGGCCTTCCACCACAGGCCTGAAGGAGTTCGGCAAGTTGGTCCGGGAGCTTGGGATCGTGGAGGTTTCGGGTCGACAGATTTATCGACACGGGAAGTTCCGAGACCGCTTGGTGCCAGGCCATGCATTGGTGCAGCGCCGTCTTGAAGACCCATAGGGTGAAGGGCTTGATCAGTCCGGTTCGTTCCGCGGGCGGGATGAACTGATCCGGCGGGATGAAACCATATTCGGCATGCTTCCAACGTGCGAGCGCCTCTGTGCCGACGACGCGGCCTGTTTGGAGGTCGATTTTGGGCTGGTAGTGCAGGCATAGCTGGTCGTCTACAATAGCTTGTCGCAACTCGGCCATCAATGCCAGACGACGGGGGCTGTATTGATCAATCTTAGCATCATAAATAACGTAACCGCTGCCGCTCTGCTTGGCCGTGTACATCGCCACATCCGCCCGCTGCATCAGGCTTTCTGTGTTCGCACCATGATCGGGATAAAGTGCGAGGCCGATGCTGGCCTCCACAATCACAAGCAGTCCCTCGATCGTAAAGGGCGGTTCCAACGCTTTCAGTATCTTGTCGGCCACGAGCGCGGCGTCTCCCGATCCCGCCAAGGGAAACACCACGGCAAATTCATCCCCGCCTAAACGTGCAACGATATCGGACGGTCTCAGTGCGCCTTGTAAGCGCGATCCCACCTGTTGCAACAAGACGTCGCCGCGTTGGTGCCCAAGGGTGTCGTTGGTTTCCTTAAAGCGGTCCAGATCTATGAGCAACAGGGCCACCGGTTTGTTCTCACGCTGTCCTGCGAGAATAGCCTGTTGCAGGTGGTCGTGAAGTAGGATACGGTTGGGAAGACCGGTCAGGGGGTCATAATAGGCCAGGCGTCGAATCGTTTCTTCCGCCTGCTTGTATTCGGCCTCCAGCACGGCCTCCCGTTGCATTCGACGATAGCTGTCATAGAGAACGCCGGCCGCTTGTGTGAGAATTTCGATCTTGTCCTGCTCATCACTGGTGTACCCACCGGGACGGTTCGCCACGCCGATCATCCCAACCACCTTGGTCTCCTTGAAGATCGGCACACCGAGGAAATGACGCAGGGGCGGGTGACCGCCGGGAAGGCCACCTGAGCGGGGATCGATAGCAGGGTCATTGGCGATGACCGCCTTTCCGCCGGTAATGACCCTTCCGAAGAGGTTATTGAAGTTGGCGAACTCCAAAAATCCCTTCTCCTGGTAAGTCTTCACCGCTTTCTCGTAGAATTCTCGGTTGACGGTGACACCCCAGTTGATTCCTTCGTGGGCCAGAATACGGAGAACCGGTCCTTCAACGACAGCCCCTACGAACCCGTACTCGCTCTCAGTCTGACTTATGGCCGTGCGCAGAAGCAGGGCACTGGCCTTCTGCCAGTTTCCGCTTTGGAGAAATGCCGTCATGGCGTCGGTGATCGCCTGCAGTTGCCCCGTTTTGGCCTGCAGCGCTTTCTCCGACCGTTTACGCTCGGTGATGTCGCGAAGAATCGCGGTAAAGATGGTTTGTCCGTTCCGGCTCCATTTGGAGATCGAGACATCGGCCGGAAACTCCGTGCCGTCCTTGCGGCGCCCGGATATCTCGCAGCCGCGCTCGCCCATGAGCCGGGCCCTCTCGGTTCCGGCCCCGAAGGCATGGACGTGTCCGCGGTGGGGTTCGACAAAACGGGACGGAAGAAGCAGATCGAGCGGTCGGCCGATCACTTCCGAGGCTTGATATCCAAAAATCCGTTCGGCCCTTTTATTAAACAGGATGATCCGCTGGGTCTCGTCCACCATGATAACGGCATCGGCTGCGATTTCGACGATGCCGGAGAAGCGGGTCTCGCTGTTTTGTAGTGTCTCCAGCGCTTGCTGGCGCTGATAAGAGATGGTTTTATAACAAACGGCAAAGATCAGAAAAAGAGACAAAACGCTCAGGCGCATCCAAAGCTCATTCGCATCCGGGGAGAGAAGCCGCTTGAAGAAAGGGCCTTGGTGGAATACAAAGGCATCCATCCCGGATTCGATCAGCCAATACAGCGCCCCGATGCCAATGCCGATCGTTATCGGAAAGTTCTTTGACAGAATGAAATCGAGCCTTTTGTTTTTCATTCCGTGCGGTCTCCAAAAAGGAGGCATATCTTTACGATTGCGATCTTTCAGACCGGGGCCTTCGCTTAATGAACTCCTCCAGAACCCAATTCACATCTTCGAGGCCAAAGGGTTTAGCGAGGCAAAGATTCTTGTGTTGATCGAGAAAGGTTTGGGTTTCGGGATTCAGCAAGTCGCCGGTGCAGAAGATCACCCGATGGGGAAGGTCTTCATCCATGGTTTTGAGGAGCGCCAATAAATCCCTGCCGTTGAGCCTCGGCATACGGATATCCAAAAAGATGACGTCATAATCACGTCGGGAGAGTTTATCGATCGCCTCCTCTCCCGTGACCGCGATTTCGGTTTCATAACCCAGGCGTTTATGCAGCACCTCAAACAGCAGTTTTGCAATCGAAGGCTGATCGTCCACGACCAGAACGGACTTCGGGCCGGCTTTTTTTTGGATGACCGGGATCTGTCTGAGTTGAAGCTGCTGGCGTTCTTTATGCGATGACATGATCCCCGCATGCTACGTTCATCGCTTAGGCGATTTGGTTTCGGATCGCAAACCTGATGAGGTCGGCCATATTGTGCGTCTTTAGTTTTTGCATGAGGTTGGCCCGGTGATGCTCGACCGTCTTAACGCTGATCTTCAGAATATCGGCGACCTCGCGATTCTTGTAGCCGTCCACGATTCGTTTTAAAATTTCCAATTCCCGGGGGGTGAGCTTATAGCTTTGAGAAAGCGACCTCGACGTCTTCTCCTGTGGCTTGGATTGAATTTTCTTTCCGTATTTTTCCTGAAAATAGGAGGAGGCAATCGCCGAAAAGCAGGCATGGCACATATAGTCCAGCGCGACGATCGCTTCAAGCAGTCTTTCTTTATCGGTGTAAACCTCTTTAATATAAGGGAGGCAACTGTCCTCAAAAAGATGAAAGGATAGCATCAGATGGTCAAAGGTGACCTGCATTTGGGAAAGTCGTTTGGCGGCCGAGGCGATCCGATCGTAGAGGAGTTCCCTGCTCAGCTCGCCGAGCAACATCTTGAAATAGACCCGGTACATCTGCTCCATTTCATGGAGGGTGGGTTTATCAATCGTCCGGTCCATCTCACGATAAGTCTTGCTCCAGTGATGAAGAATCTGATTGATATGCGGCGCAAGACGTCGGGCTGCTTCCTTAAGAATGTCTTGCTGCTCTTCAGTTGGTATCAGCAATTGATGGACCATTTGGTTGTTTAAAGCTAACAGATTATTTTGCAGATGTAAATGAGTGTTTACCCTTATATTCCAAGCATATGGGCATTAACCCAAGCGTCATCGAGACTGCTTTGTAAATAGTCCACCTTGTTTCCATGGGATACACCCATCCGACTTCCAAACCTCTTGCATGTTGGATCGAATTGAAGCATACTTCAAAAAAGCGTGAAAGAGTCCTTTAAGGCACTGGCCAATAGGACACAGTCCGGATGAGCTGAGGGCTGGGATCCAGTGAAGAAACTTAATTTAAAAATCCATGATCGGGAAAAGGTCGCTCCTGAGGAAATCCTCTTTTACGCTGATCAATGCCATACACCAAGACAATTTATAAATATTATGAAAAGGCTGCAATCCTACATTCCGTTTCGCCACATGGCATGCGGCTATGGCAATCCCACGACCTATAAAATCGCCAACATGACGGACCTGGGCTTTCCGAAGGCGTTTATTCAATGGTACCTAAAAACAGAGATGATCCGCAGGGACCCTGTCTTTCACGAATGGCTCCGGACGCAACAGATCCAAATATGGTCCGACGTTTTCCATCGTCAGCCGCATCAGTTCGACCCAGAGTATGTTAAAAAGATTAATGGGTTTAAACTACAACACACCTTAGTGGGCGGAGTGCTGGACATTCCACAAGAGATATTCAGCTATTTTTGCCTCACGATGGGATCGAAGAAAGAGTGTCATGATTATACCCAGACCTTTGCGAACCTCCTTCCGGCAGTCGATCGGGCGTTTAAGAACGCGCATGCGAAGAAACCTCGGTTTGCCGGGCCTCTCTTGACGGAAAAGCAGAAAGCCATCCTTCAGTGGGCATCGGAAGGGTACAGCCGTCTTGGGATTGCCCGCAAGCTGGGCATTACGGAACGGACGGTCCAAATGCATCTGGCCGCC
>JACQFA010000057.1:0-3194 GCA_016200255.1 Nitrospirota bacterium
ACTTGGCCGCATCGGGCCAGGCGCCTATGTGGAACCGTCTGCTGCCGGAGGATTCCAGTTATGAAGTCTATGACTCCCCAAATTTTGATGCCCAGGATGTGACCGGAACCCATCGGCCCAAAGGGGTGTCTCTAGCCTGTCTGTCCTGCCACGATGGAACGATCGGTTTCGATTCGCTGATCAATGCCCCCCTGTCGGGCGGGTTTATTCCGGAAAATCTCGGCACGGGGCGAGGGCCTGGAACCCGCACCCAGCAGGAAGCCGCACCCGCCGGAACCCGCTCCCCGATGATCAATTTCGTCGGCGGGATCGTGGACGCCTCCCGGACCTTCGCCGAGGGCTTGAGGGATTCGACCGATGTGGAAACCACGGCCGAGAGTCCTTTTTCGGGAGGCCTTCATGATCTGGTTCATGGCCCGGGCGCGGAAGGGGCCCAGCCCTTCCCCAATCTGGGCCTCGACCTTCGGGATGATCACCCGATCGGAATGGAGATTCCATGCCTGACCGATCCCCAGTTCATCCAGATCTGCGAAAATCTGACGACGACCAAACTCGACGGCGGAACGGACGGGACGGGCGTGGCCTTCATCAGCCGTACGGCCTTCAATCAGCCGATGATCTGGCCGCTTGAGAAGCGGGATCGGCTGCGGGCCTATCCTTCCACCGAACAGCCGGGACGTTACTTTATCGAATGCGCGTCCTGTCATAATCCCCATGCCCCGCGGGTGTCGTTTTTACGGCTGCCGAGCGGCGTGCCGGGCCTGGTCGAAAAAAATCTTTCCCCATCCGACAGCCTGCCGCCTTTCGTCATGAGGCCCGGCAAGAACAATATCTGGGGGCAGCGGCCGAATTCCGGAAGCGCAATTTGTTTGTCGTGTCACGGGAAGTAATGATGTGGGTGAAGATCGCATTTAACGGAATGGTCTTGTATCGAAGGGAGGTGGTGGGGAAAACCACGGTTTTGTTCCGATGGAAGGAGTTATTGTTATCGGGGCGCAATGCATGGCGTCTCAAACACCGAGATCAGGTTACTTGCAAGGCTTGATCTCAAAACCAACAAGAAGGAGAAAGCAATGCATCTCAAACTAAAAGTACTGATGCTCATCGCGGGACTGCTGATGATCAGTCAGCCGTCCTTGAGCTGGGCAAAGCATTTGGGTGGCAGTACAGGTCATGTGGCTCCTTACCCGGCCTCCGTGCCGGCGGAAGACATTAAGAATACGCTGCACAATTTAAGCACCTCGAACCCAGTTGCCGGGGTCAACATTGCGGCGGGTGCAAATCCAACCACTGAGGTGTGTGTTTTCTGTCATACACCGCACGGCTCCAACCCGAATGCGCCGGGTTCCGCACCGATCTGGAACCGGACCGTGCCGGCCTCGGCCGGCTATACAATTTATTCGGGACCCAACTTTGATGCGCTCAACTCGGGTCAGCCGCAAGGAGTGTCGTTGGCCTGTCTGTCCTGCCACGATGGAACCGTTGCGCTCGATTCGTTGATCAACATGCCCGGATCCGGCGGATTCCGGCCGGCAAACCTGGTGGCTCCGGGAGGCACGACCAACTTGATTGCCCCCGTGGGAGGCTCAGCTTTCCTGAACGGTTCTAACCAAATGTCCGGAGCAGCAAATAGGACAGACACCGGTCCGAACTACGGGACGATTACGGGCGGCGCCAAGCCGTTTCCGAACCTGACGACGGACCTGTCGGATGATCATCCGATCAGCATGGAGATGCCTGCGTCCGATCCCCAGTTTACTCCGGCCTTGACCAATTCCATACCGGACCCGTCCGGGAGCGGGTTGACATTCATCACCCGAACGGGAACGATGAACTTGGATAAACGGGATCAGATACGGGCCTATCCGGGAGCACTCCGGACCCCGGGTGTTGGAAAATATATCGAGTGCGCTTCCTGTCACAACCCACATGCCCCGCGCCCGTTGTTCTTGAGACTACCGAGCCGGTATGATGTGGCAACGGCCCTCGCGTCCGGAGGTGGGGCCACAACTGAAGCCGGCATGGGTGTTGGCGCGGGTGCCGGCTTAATCGCGGACAATCCAAACGCAGGTAGCCTGGTCTGTCTCTCCTGCCATCAGAAATAAAGGGTGCAAGGCCCTGTTGTTAAGAATCTGACTAAAATCGGTTTTGCAGGGGCGGGAGAAATCCTGCCCCTGCAGACCGTTTATAATGAACCGTATAAGAGAGAAAAAATGAAGATCTTTTGTAGGGACGCGGCGCGCCGTGTCCCTATCATAATTTTTTTAGGCCTTTTTTTTCTTGTGAATGCCGGCGCACGCGCGGCCGAATCGGAGAATCCGCCCGCGGCCAAGGAAAAAGCGGATGATCTTTCGAAGCCGGTCGCCTTGGTGAACGGGGTGAAAATTCCGGGGCTGGCTCTGAAAAAGGCCGTCGAAGGGCGGATCCCGGCGACAGGGCATCTCAGCATTTCCGAGAAACGATTCGCCGAAATACGCGCGGAAGAACTGAACGGGCTCATTATCGAAGAAGTCCTTTTGCGGGAGGCCCGGCGACTTAAAGTCAAAGTGCCGCCGGAGTTGATCGAGGCCGAAATGAAAAAGATCGAGGCCCGTTTCCCGTCCGAGGAAAAATATCAGGCGAACCTGAAGGCGAAAGACCTGACCCCGGAGGAGGTCCGAACCGGCGTCGAACGGTATCTTGCGATCAGGCAACTGACCGATCAGGAGGTCCGCTCCAGAATCATTGTCAGCGACGAACAGATGAAGAGTTACTATGAGGGCCATTGGGAACAGTTCAAGATGCCGGAGCAGGTCCGGCTGCGGATTTTGTTGATCGGCGTGGATCCGTCCGGTCTGTCGGCCGACTGGGAAAAAGGCCGTCAGAGAGCGCAGGAGCTGGCCGACCGTGCCAAAAAAGGGGAAGATTTTCCCGGGCTGGTTCGGCAATTCTCGGATGAGACCGAGTGGAAGGCGAAGGGAGGCGATACCGGGCTTCTTCATCAGGGCCGGTTGCCCTATTCCGAGCTCGAACCGGTGGCCTATGCCAAGGGTGCCGGTTCGATCAGCGATCCGGTTCGGACCCTTTACGGCTATGTGGTCTTCAAGATGGAAGAGCGAAAGCCGGCGCAGCAGCTGGAATTTAAAGATCTGAACAAGGACCTGTTGCGGAAGGAAATGCAGGAATCGGTCACGGAAGCGAAATTAAAGGAATGG
>JACQFA010000057.1:3284-19360 GCA_016200255.1 Nitrospirota bacterium
GGCCTTCGATCCAAGGCCGAGATCACGATTTACTGAGACCGACTCACGGGCATATCTGCAGGATCACTCCTTCAGCATCTATCCTTCTCCGGGGCGCGGGGCTGTTGATGCAGCGGGCAGGCAAGGGGTCTATTCTTTTAAGGATCCGATTCGCTTTTTCCAATACGCCTTCTAAATGGACGGCGCGCACGATCTTTTATCAACCCGTGATGCGCGGACGATGGTTGAGAGTGATGGTGATGCTCTGGATCGTTGCGGGCGGCTCGGAGGCCCAGGCGCGTCTGTTGAATATCGGCGGATCGTTGAACATCAATTACAACCGGTCCACGAGCTTTTCGAAGACCGATCTGGGCAGCACGAGCAGCACCATCAATTCGTTCGGCCAGCAATACAATGTCGGGCTCTTCGGGGATTTTTATCAACTGGGCAATTATCGGGCCGATGTGACATGGATGGATCAGGTCGTGACACTCGTGGACGTGGACCAGAAGAACCATTTTAACGTGATGGACTATCGTCTTTCGATGGGTTTGTTTCCCCTATGGTCGCCGCTGAACCTGAGCCGTGATCAGGTTATCCGAAAGACAGACCTGGAAATCGCGGGGCTGAGCACGACGACCCGGGATCGCGTCGATTCCATGGGGGCCAACTGGGTGATCAACTCGGCGCGGTTGCCGCGAACGGTTTTAAACTATCAGCAGTCGGAACTGAAACCGGATACGGGGAACAAGTTCACCACCCGGTCAGCCAGTGCGTATACCGATACCACCTTGGGCGCCACCCGCGTTGCGGCCGGTTACCAATTCAATGAGTCGGACACGGCCGGTTCCCCATCGACCACGTCACACGGCATTAATCTGGATGCCAATTCACAATTGACCACCAGTCTGTTTTTCAACGCCTTCGGCCGGTACACGAGCATGCATCTCTCCAATAACCTTCCGGTCTCTTCCCAGACGACAACCGGGGCATCCGCGCCGGGTTTCTCTTTTTTTCAAGAACGGAGCTTCGGCACGTCGCTGATTTACCGTCCGCCGCTCTACTGGTGGGACGGGCTCGTTTCATATAATTACAGCGAGAATCCATTCTTTAATGATTTTAAGAGCCAGTCCGTCCAGGGCGCGGCCAATCTGCGTTACGACGAAAAAACGGATTCGGCCTTCGGCGCCCGATATCTTAATATCTCGCTTACCGATTCGACCATCAACTCCGAATCGGCCGACGCCTCCTTGAATTACCGGCCGATCTTCGGTCTGTCGACCGGACTGGGCGGCAGCACGGGCCTGACGTCGACCCAGAACTCCAGTGCGCAGAATACCGACAGTCTGTTCCAGCAATACCGGTACAACATCAATTACAGCCGGCCATGGCAACTTGTTCAGTACCGCGCCAATTATCAGATCACCTACGGGGTTTCGGACACGCAGCCCACCGGGTTTAACTCGAGGGACCTAGGCAACAGCGTTTCGCTGGGTCTGGACAATACCAATACACAGATTGTCCATGTCGGGCTCAGCACCACCTACAGCGATATTCAGCGTATCGCCGACTCGGTGAAAACCGAGCAGAGCACGTATATCGTCCAGCTTTCGGCCGACAGTTCGTATTTCAATGAGTTGATCATAGGCGGGGATCGTATGGCGCTCCGGGCGGCGGCCAGTTATTCCGATACCAGCGGTTTCGGGGTGGAGGGCAAGACCGAATCGGGCGATCTGGCCGCCAATTACAGTACCGTCATCGGGCTTTCCGTGAGCGCGGCCTATCGGATCGAAGACTACCCGAAAGAGTTGCTTCTGGATCGGCAGACTTTCACAGTCCAGGCACAGTATGTGGCCTATTTGATCTCAAACATGAACCTCCTTTTGTCGGTGAGAGATAATTATGAAAACAACCGGTTTCGGGCGGATATCAATCTCTTGGAGGAAAATCTGACCCTGAATTATCTCATCGGAAAATTGACGCTGGGCTTGCAATACCAGGAGGTCAATACTCAATCGTCCGGTAATCAGTACGGGACCCGCTCCGTGATGGCGCGGGCGTCCAGGGCATTTTAATGATCGGGAGTGTTTTCAAGATGAACAGGCTTGGAGGCGAAATGACCCATGCACCTCGATCAGGGCGCCGCACGATACGACCCCGCGTTCTTGTTACGCTGCTCTGGATGACCCTCCTCTTGATGTCCTGTGCCTCAACCGACGGGCTCAAGAAAAAGACGGAAAGGTTCTGGCCGCTCCCTCCCGATCCGCCGGTCATCGCCTATCTGAGCAGTTTTTCCGAACCGAAGGACGTGGGGACCAAGTGGAATTGGTTCAGAAAAACCGTTGAGTTTTTGTTTGGCGAGACGCCCGTCCCCCACATGCTTCGTCCATATGCCGTGGCAACGGATGGGAAGGGCCGTGTCTATGTAACGGACACCGGTCTCCAGGCGGTCCACATCTACGATTTCCCGGCAAAAAGCTACCATCAGATTTTCTGGATTGCACGGGGCCGGTCCCGATTGATGTCGCCTGTCGGCGTTGCCCTGGATGAAAACGGATTGATCTACGTTTCCGATTCGCAACTCAACCGGATCTTCGTTTATGAGCCGAAGAAACGAAATTTGGTAAGGGTGTTAGGAGAACCGGGTCAGTTCCAACGTTTGACCGGTATCGCATATTATGCCAAGACACGCCATCTCTACGCCGTCGATACCGCGGCCAATCAGATCACCCTGCTTGATCCGGACGGCAAAGTCGCGACGACTTTCGGCCGACGGGGAGACAAGGACGGTGAGTTGAATTTTCCGACCCACATTACGATTGATTCCGAGGGGCTGTTATATGTTACGGACTCGATGAATTTCAGAGTGCAAATCTTCGATGCGGACGGGCGGTTTCAGGGGAAACTAGGCCGGCTGGGGAACACCCTGGGCAGTTTTTCAAAACCGAAGGGCGTGGCCGTAGACGGCGGGGGGCATGTTTATGTGGTGGACGGCATTTACGACACGGTCCAGATTTTTGATCGAAAGGGAGAGTTGTTGATGAATTTCGGCCAAACGGGGGAAAAGGAGGGGGACTTCTGGTTGCCGGCCGGGATTGCGATTGACAACAAAAATCGGATCTATGTGGCCGATACCTATAACCAACGCGTGGAGGTCTTCCAGTTTCTCGGTGAACCGAAGCTTGAGTGACGTTCTGGGTGCCGGACATCGATCGGTGGCAAACGAGTGCAACAAGGCTGTTGGTTGGCCGTTTTTTAGAGAGCTTGTTGTTTGACACTGCGCGGGTTTTGGGTACGATTTAAAGAGAGGTTTTATTTGTAATTTTTAGGTGTAATGCGCTATACAGTGTGAGAGAATGTATGGCGTGGATTTGGGGAAACCGACACGGCTGGATTGAGCGAGACAGATAACAAAAAAGAACAGGTAAGCGGGAGGGAATGGGGAAAATGCAGTGTCTGGATAACGAATCAAGATATCGAGGATTTATAAGCATCAAGGTCAAGAGGCCTTTCTTGATTTTAGGCATTCTGACCGTTCAATTTTTACCCGCTCTTTATTCATCCGTCATAACCTGGTCCACGGGTCAGGCCTGGGCCCAGCCGATTCCGCCGGGGACCGTTCCGATTGTAGAGAATATCAAGATCACAAAGCATAACCTTTCCAGCTCAGGGCTTGGGACGACACACTCATCCACCGAGACCGAGATCTGCGTCTTTTGTCACACGCCTCATGGTTCCAGTCCGACCGGATCGACGATTAAAGCGCCGATCTGGAACCGCAATCTGAACTACCAAAGCACCACGGCTTATGTCATGTATGATAATACCTGGAGTTTTTCGTTTGAGGGAACTCTCAATGATACAACCCCAAAACCCACCGGTTACTCGCGGCTCTGTCTTTCATGTCATGACGGCACGATCGCGATCGGGTCGGTGATTAATAAACCTGGGTCGGGAGGCTTCGCAGGTTTTACCCCGACAGTAGCCAACCAGTTGGGTATTGGACCCATGGCCACCCAGCCCGGGGCCCAGGGGTCCGGTGTGTTGACGGGCGACACCCGTGTATTGGGAACCAATTTGCAAAACGACCATCCGATCTCATTTAAGTTCGATACGACCTTGGCGACCGTGACGGACACGGAACTGGTCGATCCCGGTTCACCTCCAGCGCAACTGAATGCCGTAACGCCCCTGGCTCCCGCGGGCGCGTATAAAACCGGCGTCAAGCGTTACGGAAGCACGGCTACGCCGGACGTTTATGAAAACGTTCAATGCACGTCTTGTCATAATCCCCATGCCGTAACCTATCCCAAGTTTCTTCGGGCCGCTCGTTTTCAGGATGCGAGCGAGTCGGGATTTCTGCCAGGCGGCGGCGGCGCGGCAACCCCGACGACGGGGCAGATCATCTGTCTGTACTGTCACAGCAAGCCGGGTTGGAACAACAGCACGCATGACCTGAGCACGGCGGAGCATGCGGCCTATCCCGACTCCACAAATCCGTATGATTTTGACGGCAGTCATACGGTGGGAGCGTATGCCTGCCGGAACTGTCACGATCCGCACACCGCACAGGGTGCGAAGCGACTTCATAAAGAAGGAGTGACGGCCTTCGGCGGCGCTGATGCCATCGAGAATACCTGTTTCCTCTGCCATTCTCCGAATACGGCTCCAAACACGATTCTTCCCATCCAGCCCGATAATGTCGGGAGCGGTGGGTTGGTTTCTTCCAGCAATCCCCGATTTGTGAACATCTCCGGGGTCCGCATCGCGCCCGATATTTATTCGGAGTTTCACAAGGACAGCTCGAACTGTCTGGGCGGCGGCGGCGCCTCACCCGGAAGCGCGATGTGCCTTCAGTTGGCGACCGGACATGAACCGGTCTTCATTTCGCGGTCGCAGGAAGGGGTTCAGCTCAAGAGTGAAGGGGTGCCGCTCACCCCGATTCTCAATGAAGAATCGCCTGGAAATAGCCAGCTCGATGTGACTCATGTGGAATGCGTGGACTGTCACAACCCGCATCAGGTGAACAGTCCCAACTCGGCCGCCCTGTCTTACAACGGTGCGCTGAACAGCAATCCGCCGAATGCAAATGGAGAAGGCGGCCGGCTGAAGGGCATGAAAGGAATCGGGATCGATTCGACGGGCTCCCGGCCCGTCGTGGTGGGCCGGTGCGAGCCGGGCTTTGTGATCTGCGGGACGGACGTGACGATTAACGGCCAGTCGGCCAATCGCGATCCTTACGTCTATGAAGTTTGTTTCCGATGCCACGGCAACAGCTATACCAATCTTTTTGGGCCGAGTTCGAACCACCAATACCGCTTTCCTGACGATGTCTCGGTCTTGGCCGTACCTCCCAATTACTCCAGCTATATTGCAATACCCTTTTCTCCTCGCTCGGATCCGACAAACGGCCTGACGGGTGATGAATTCAGCATGAAAGGCTTCAGCAACAATTGGCGCGAGCTCAATCCTCAAACGGCCGACGTCGAGACACCGCCCATGCTGAGCGTGGATCTCATCCGTTTCGGCCAGGCGATTCCCTCCCACACGCAGCAGTCGAAGAATGCGGCGTACCATCCCGTCGTAATGCCGGGGCGGAACCGGTCCTTCCAGCTCTGCAATCAATTGACGAAGGCTTTCGATTTAAACTGCGGAGGCGGAAACAGTAATTACGTGCCAGCGCCTGGAAATCCGGCCTCTGCGCTCATCGCACTGAATAACCTGACGATACAATGCACCGACTGCCATAACAATAATGCCTATGACGTCTACGGGGATACTTACTCCGCCGGGGCGATGGCGGGGGACACGTCCGGACTCCGGGGGCCGTTGACCGAGTCCAACCTCCGGCCTACGGATATTTGGCCGGCCTTGAATAACGATGTGAATTATATTACGGGCCGGCCGAGTCAGCCGATCGGACCCCACGGCTCGACCCACATTCGCCTCTTGCGGGCCAATTATAACACTGACATTCTCAATTCCAGCCGATGCTTTGAACAGGCGAATCCTGTCGTCGGCTGTGCCAAGGGTGATGGGTACAGCGCCGGAGCGCCTTCCCACAGCATCGCCGGCGGCGGCGGAGGGATCGATCCCGCCCATTTTAAGAAGTTCTTGCTCTGTTTCCAGTGTCATGATCGCCGCGCGTTTGATCCCTCGGCCGGGAGCTCAATCGACGGTTCTGCAAGCTTGGATCAAGATAAAAGCTGGACCCGCTTCTTCGGATTGAAAACATCGGTGTCCGGGGTGGATTCCTGGTGGAACGGCAATCTCCATATGTATCACCTCCGGTGGTCCGGCGCGATGTGCCATGAATGCCACTACAATATTCATTCCAACGTCGAGGCGTTAAACACGATCTACGGCGATGGCCATGGAGGATTGCTGCCACCCGATGGAACGGATGATGGAAGCGGTAACGCGGATGGGGTAATCGGCACCCACCTGATCAATTTCGGTCCGACCGTGGAGGGGACGACCAATACCAAGCCGAATTGGTGGTACGACGGATCAGCATTCCGGTGTTATCTTCGCTGCCATAACGAGGTGATGGACTCCTGTGCTTATCAAGCCACCAGTACCGGCACACCCAATGCCCGCTGGTGTGCGGGAGGAAGAAACCCGGGGACATCCGGGTAGGGTTTAAAAGCTGGAAAAATGAAAAATGATGAGGTCGGAAGCAGGACGTTTTTTAGTTTCATCCTTTTTTGTTGCATCCTGGGGTGGGCATCTTTGGCCGGAACGGTGGAGGCCGCGCCGACCCATGGGGTTCCGGAAGACATGGTGCTTATCCCGGCCGGGAAGTTTTTGATGGGGAGCAGTCCGAAAGACGGTCAGGTCGGTTTCACGGTCGGGGTGGATGAGTTGCCGCAACAAACGGTGGAGCTGAAGACGTACTACATCGACCGGTATGAGGTGACGGCAAAGCGATATCGGAAATTCATCGATGCGACGGGGCGCAAACCGCCGGGCGATCCACGGTTTCCGGAAATTTACCCCTGGGCCCGGGAGGGCGGCGTGCCGAAAGAGTTTGAAAACCATCCGGTGATTTATGTATCATGGGATGATGCCAAGGCCTACTGTGAATGGGCCGGAAAGCGTCTTCCGACCGAGGCCGAATGGGAAAAGGCCGCGCGCGGAACGGACGGCCGAATCTGGCCCTGGGGAAATATTTTCGATCCCCATAAGGCCAATGTTCAGGAGAGTCAGACGGGGGGGACATTGCCCGTGGGAAGTTTTCCAAAGGGCGCGAGTCCGTACGGAGTATACGATATGGCCGGGAACGTGGCCGAATGGACGGCCGACTGGTACCAAGCCTATCCCGGAAGCAAACTTGTTCGGGATGCGTTCGGGAAAAATAAGGTGATCAAAGGCGGGGCCTATACCCTGCCGGGTGAACCCTATGCGAGGTCGGCCAGCCGCAGCATGGCCCGTGATCCCGGGAAACGCCATCGGTCGGTCGGTTTCCGTTGTGCGATGGACTTAAAATGAGTTCAGGAGTCGATCGGCACGGGGTTGTCGGGAGGATGAAAAAGTGGTTGATCCTTTTAGTTTATTTCATGCTTGAACCGTTCTGTCTTGGAGCGGGGGCGGCGGCGCCGTCTACGGAAATGGTGCTTATACCGGCAGGTGAGTTCGTCATGGGTAGCGATCAGAACGACGGCAAGATCGGATTCGAGGTGGGCATAGACTCGATGCCGAGACACAAGATCTCCATGAAGGCATTCTGGATTGATCGGTATGAGGTCTCGGTTGGGCCGTATCGGCAGTTTGTAAAGGCCACCGGTCATGAGGTGCCGTCGATCTGGAAAGATTATAAGGAATTCGGTTACCCCGCCCCCGAGGATAACCATCCCGTGATTGATCTGAACTTTTATGATGCCGAGGCTTACTGTCAATGGGTCGGGAAGCGTCTACCAACCGAAGAAGAATGGGAAAAGGCCGCGCGTGGAACGGACGGCCGGATCTGGCCTTGGGGAAATCAATTGGATTTAAAACAGCTCAATACCGAGGATTCAAAACGCAACTGGACGACGCCGGTTGGAAGTTTTCCGGAGGGAGTAAGCCCGTACGGGGTGTACGACATGGCCGGAAATGCGATGGAATGGACCGCATCGATCCTCGAGTCGTATCCGGGATCTCCCAGGACGATCACACCGGACAAAAAGTTCCGGATCTTGAGGGGAGGGTCCTGGGGCATGCCGGCCAATCCCTTTGCGCGTGCAGCCCACCGACATTACCGGTTGGCGGAGTTGGCCCAGCCGGATTTTGGTTTTCGGTGCGCGAAGGATGCGAAATGAAACGAGACTATTTGATGATTCGATACCTGTCTGTGTTGGGGCTCGCGGGTCTCGTTCTGGCGCAGGGATGTGCTTTTTCTCGCCTCACGCCTCAGGCCTCACGTTTCACGACCGAGATGGTCCATGTTCCCGCCGGCTGGTTTGTGATGGGCAGCACCGATCGGGATGGACGGATCGGATTTGAGATCGGAGTGGACGAACTTCCTCAACGAAAGGTTTATGTCCGGTCATTTTATATGGACCGCTATGAAGTAACGGAGGCCCAGTACCTTGAGTTTTTGAAGGCGACCGGATCGAAAAAGCATCCGGGTTACTGGAAAGAGGCCGGTCGCGAGGATCGCTTCCCCGACGGCTATGACAGCTATCCCGTATCGGATATTGACTGGTTTGATGCGGTTTCCTACTGTCGATGGGCCGGAAAGCGTCTGCCGTCCGAAGCCGAATGGGAAAAGGCCGCACGGGGGACGGATGGGCGTCTCTGGCCGTGGGGAAACCGATTTGAACCCGGCCGCGCAAACACACTGGAGTCCAGTGCGGCCTGGACGGCCCCTGAGGGTCAGGAAAGGTATAACGTAAAGGGATGGAAATCTCCGGTGGGCAGTCACCCGGAGGATGTCAGTCCATACGGGGTGTACGACATGGCCGGGAATGTCAGAGAATGGACGGACACGGCCTACCAATCCTACCCTGGGAATACGACGAGGATCGTAAAGGATTCGGGTTCTTTCAAAATCATCCGCGGCGGGTCCTATTTGACCGAGGCCGTTTTATCGAGAACCGCGACCCGGTTGGCGGTGCTTCCGACCGTTGGGCCTCGGGCGGCGGACGGATGGCATTCGGATTATACGTATGGGTTTCGATGTGTCCGAGACTAAACAAAATGAAGAGACGGCGGGTCGGATATTGTGAGCCGTGACACGATACGCGATTGTTATAGTGTTTTTATTCATGACGGGCTGTGTGGTCGTGAATTCCAATGCGAAACCGAAGACGGGTGGGCCACGACTGGTCTATGGTTCTAACCGGGACGGGGATTGGGAAATCTATCGTATGGATATGGTAACCGGAAAAGAAGAGCGGTTGACCCGAAGCCGCGGCGATGACATCTGGCCGGTATGGTCTCCGGACGGTTCGCGGATCGCTTTCGTATCGACACGCGATGGAAACAAAGAGCTTTATGTGATGCGGTCCGACGGCACTAGGCAGACGCGGTTGACCTATACCCCGGCGGATGAAGAAGATCCCGACTGGTCTCCGGATGGAAAGCAGATCGCCTTTACGTCGTTGCGGGACGGCACGGAGGAGATCTATGCGGTGGACATCGGAGAAGGAGACCGGCCGTCCACGTTTTTGGAACGGCGATTGACGCATGATTCGAGTGCGAATTCCATTCCGGTCTGGTCGCCGGACGGGACCAAGATCCTGTTTGTCTCAACCCGTGACGGCAATCCGGAGATCTATGTGACGGAGGCCGACGGATCAAAACCGACCCGGCTTACGTATCATCCGGCCAGCGACGGCGTGGACAGCCATCTTTGGTCCCCGGATGGACGACTGATCGCATTTGTTTCCGAGCGGGATTTGAATCGAGAAATTTATGTAATGACGTCCGACGGGTCAGGGGTACACAACGTAACCAATAGCCCGGGAACGGACGACGGACCGGTTTGGTCTCCGGATGGACGGCATCTATTATTTGTGTCGGATCGGACCGGTCGACAGGAGATCTACCGAATGGAACGCGACGGCTCGGACCCCATGCCATTGACGACGGCCGTTGGAGACCAACTCTGGCCGAGCTGGTCTCCGGATGGAGAACGGATTGCATTTACATCGACGCGGGATGGGAATGCCGAGGTCTATATCATGGACGAGAACGGTTCTCATCAACGACGACTGACACATGCGACTGCAGAGGAAAAATGGGTGTCATGGACAAAATAAGAAGACGGAAAACAAAGCTTTTTCTTGTAATTCTATCGCTGATCTTCTCGCTACATGGTTCGGGCGAGGCCTGGGCCAAACACACGGCGAGTCGGATCATCTATGGTCCGACACAACTCTACGTCACCTTAAAAGGTCTTCGCCAGTTCTATGTTATTGATCGAAACGACCCCACGCAGGTTCGCAAGGTGCCGGTCAATTCTCCGCCCTGCGGCGGCTTTATCACCCAGAACGGACAGGATTTTTATGTGGCGCTGGGCGAGGCGGATGCGATTGCGGTGGTGGATACGCAGTCCAATGCGATTCGCGCGACGATTTCATTAAAGGATGAGAAGGCCGGTTATATGGACCCGGGCGGGATGGCCGTTTCGCCGGACGGGAAAACGATTTATGTGGCGAACGAATCCGGAAACAGTCTGGCCGTCGTGGATATTGGCAGTCGCACCGTCAGAAAACGGATTCCGCTGGGTGTCGGCCCGCAGGATGTGGCGATGACGCCGGATGGGAAATCAGTCTATGTGACTGATTTCTACTCGATCCGTGTCGTGGACACGGCCACCGGCACCGTCAAGGCCCAGTTGAAGTTGAAGGATCCGAGTTCGGATGCGGCCCGGACCGTCATCATGCCCGACGGCGAAGAGGTTCTTCGCGGACCGAGGGATATTGTCATGGCGCCCGATGGGAAGTCGGTCTATGCGGCGATCGAGGACACCGGAGAAATAGCCATTCTGGATACCGGGACGAACCGGATTCGGGCCATGGTAAAGGTCGGGAGCTATCCGGGCGGGATGGCCGTTTCGCCGGACGGTCGTTTCCTCTATGTGGCCCATCGTGATGCGCGCGAGGTCTCGGTTCTGGACACGGTCCAGGCGAAGGTTGTCAGGAAGATTGCGGTTGGAAAAGATCCCTGGGATATCACCGTTTCCCCTGACGGTCGCACGATCTATGTGGTGAACCAGGGTTCGTCCGATGTCTCGATTATCGACTCCGGAAGTTACAAAGTGGTTTCGACCGTGATGCTGGGAGCGGTTACGGGAATCTTTCCCCGGGGGTTGCACTGCATGCTGTATCGGTGGCGAAAGGGAAAGAGGCGGAACCGGAAGATTACGTTGGTATCGGCCGTCTTTGCCATCTTGTCTTTTGCTCCGTTCGCATTCACAGTGTTAGCCCTCAACAAGCCATCGGATCAGGACCATAAGATCGTGTTTGAGTCCAGGCGTACCGGAAACTGGGAGATTTATCTCATGAATGCTGATGGGACGGACCAGGTCCGTTTGACCCATACGACGGCCTAAAACCGCGCCCCGTTCTGGTCTCCGGACGGCCGCGCGATTCTGTTCGTATCGGACCGCGACGGTAATAAAGAAGTTTATTTGATGAATGCGGACGGATCGGGTCAGCGCAACCTCACCCGCAGCGAGGGACAGGATTTCAGTCCCTCCATGTCTCCGGATGGTCAATGGATCACTTTTGTTTCGAAGCGGGACGGCCATCGAGAGATCTACCGAATGGATCGAGAAGGGCGACGTCAATCTCGGTTGACTGCGGCAGGAGACAACTGGAATCCCAACTGGTCTCCAGACGGCCGGAAGGTGGCCTTCGTTTCGAATCGCGATGGGAACAATGAGATCTATCTTATGAGTCCGGACGGCACGGAGCAAAAAGATCTGACCAAAAACCCCGCCGAAGACGGCCGCGGAAGTCATTCCTGGTCGCCGGACGGAACCAAAATCGCCTGGGTCACGAACCGGGATGGGAATTGGGAGATTTATGTGATGAATGCGGATGGCTCAAAACCGATTAATGTGACCAACAGTCCCGGGGAGGAGGGGATCGGAATGTTCGTCTGGTCCCCGGACAGTAAACAGATTGCCTTTATTTCCTCACGGGACAATAATGAAGAGGTCTATATCGTGAATGCGGACGGAACCGGTTCCTTAAATCTTTCAAGAAACCCGGCGATGGATGATGTTCCGCTCTGGTCCCCGGATGGCAGAGCCATGGCCTTTGTCTCCAATCGAACCGGTTTTGACGAGATCTATGTCATGGATGCCGATGGCCGACACCAGGTCCAGCTGACTTTTACGAAAACGCGGGAAGATTATCCCCGTTGGCAGCCTTGATGCCAACTATATATATAAAGGAGTCGAAACAATGAAGGTTAATTCCACAGCAAGTCGTGCCGGTCGTGCACACGCGTTCGGTCTTGGGGTGTTGATCACCGGTGTTACGATACTGTTTCTGTCCAGTCCGGTTTCGGCCGGAGAGAAGAAAATCGTTTATGAGTTGAAGCAGGGCGATCATTGGGAAATCTACACGATGAACACCGATGGGACCGATGCCAAGCGGCTCACCCATACCCAAGCGGATAACCGTGCCCCCAACTGGTCGCCTGACGGTACCCGGATCGTTTTTGTTTCGGAACGCGACGGAAATAAAGAAATCTATATGATGGATGCGGATGGTTTACATCAGACTAACCTGACGCGTGACAAAGGACAGGATTACAATCCAATGTGGTCTCCCGATAGTCGACATGTGGCTTTTGTTTCGGATCGGGACGGTAATCAGGAAATTTACTCCGTGGCGGCGGACGGCAGTTACTTGAGCCGGCTGACCCAGAGTGAAGCGCGGGATTACAGTCCCAACTGGTCGCCGGACGGAACCAAGATCGCTTTTGTATCCCGACGGGATGACAATTATGAGATCTACACCATGGATGCCGATGGAGGACACCCGGTCAATCTTACCCAGAATCCGGCGGAAGACGGCCGGGGTTTTCATTCCTGGTCGCCGGACGGTTCCCTGATTGCCTGGGGAACGGACCGGGACATGAACCGGGACGGGAACTGGGAAATCTATGTGATGAATGCAGACGGTTCGCAGCCCCGCAATGTCACGCGGACGAAATCGGATGAACAGATGGGAATGCTGGTCTGGTCGCCGGATGGACGGCAGATCGTTTTTACGACGACACGGGACGGCAATAACGAGGTCTACGTGATGAACCGGGACGGCTCCGGAGCCAAGAATCTTTCACGGAACCTGGCCATGGATGCACAGCCGGTCTGGTCGCCGGATGGGAAGCGGATCGCCTTTGTGTCCAACCGGGATGGTTCCGAGAATCTTTACGTCATGGATCTCAACGGAGAACACGCGAAGCGATTGACCTTCGGCGGCAGTGTGGTCGGCGCGCCCCGATGGCAGCCGTGAACGAGATGCCCGGGGAAGCGTAGGTTAGGATGGATCGTCATCGGAGGAAGTAAGATGGGAGGGAAATAAAGATGAAGGGGTTGAGATATTTAAAATCAAGATCGTGGTTGAATGTCGGCGGCGTTTACAAGGTTTTTTCCTCCTATCTCATTCTTCTTCTGCTTCTTGCGGGCTGCGCTTGGGACAATGCGAACATCATGTCGATCCATGCATTACCGGCCAATGCGATTCATCCGGTTTGGAGTCCGGACGGCAAGTCCTTGGCATTTGAAAGTGATCTGGCCGGAAACTGGGACCTTTGGACCATGAACCGGGACGGAACCGGTCTCAAACAGATCACGCATGATCCGAGCAATGAGCGGTTTGCATCGTGGAGTCCGGACGGCACGCGGCTGGCTTATTCGTCGGATCGAAGCGGGAACTGGGATATCTGGAGCATGAAGCTGGACGGGTCCGACAACCGGCAGCTGACGCAGTTCAACGGACTGGATATTGCGCCGATCTGGAGTCCGGACGGCAAACGGATCGCCTTTGTTTCTTCTCGTTCCATGGACGTGCTGGTCTGGGTGATGGATGCCGACGGCGGAAATGTCCAGGGGATGCCGAACATCCGGTGCGGGGACTGGGTGTCGGCCTGGAGCCCGGATGGAAAATCGGTGGCGGCCGTCTCCTCAATGCGCGGCAAGAGCGATATCTGGCTGATCGATATCCAGGACCGCACGATTAAACAGCTGACACAGAAAACAGACACCCGCAGGGACTTTCTCCCGGCTTGGAGTCCGGATGGAAATCATATTGCTTTCGTTTCGGAGCGAAACGGGCATCGGGATATCTGGCTGATGGATCGGGATGGGACGAATGAGCGGCGTATTGCAAAAGGCGCTCTGGGAGAACGCGAACTTAAATATAATGTGGACAAGCAAGTCTTCGACGGGTTGAGTTTCCTGTATCTTTCGTGGAGTCCGGACGGCCGCGATCTTGCATTTACGCGCGTAAATGACGAGGGGCGCGGCGAGATTGCGGTGTTGCAGGTGGCGCAGTTGATGAAATGAAAAGAGACCTCTTAGCGCCCGCCGGAGAAATCGGCAGCGCCCGGCTCGAGTTGTTCTTTGTCAGCATAATCTGTTTCATGGCGCTTGTGTCGGGATGTGCCTCATGGCGCGGTGCGATGCAGCCCCTTCCCTGGCCCCAACAGGACCTGGATCGGGTCTTCTTTCTTAATCCCGGACAGGGTTGGATCGTGGGCAAAGGAGGATTAATCCTTCACACCGATGATGGAGGCGAAAACTGGTCAGCCCAGGACAGTGGCAGCAAAAACGGTTTGGGAGGCGTTCAGTTTTTGGACGCGCTGCGGGGATGGGTGATCGGCGACAATGGGACAATTCTATGGACCCAGGATGGGGGGAAGCGATGGGAACTCCAGCATGCCGGGACGTCGTCCCATCTGTTCAGCCTTCATTTTGTTGATTCCAAAAAAGGCTGGATCGTCGGGCGGGACGGGACCATTCTCCATACGGACGATGGAGGGCAGCACTGGCGCCCCCAGGCCAGCGGCACGCAAAAGTATCTGTATAGCGTTGACTTTGTGGATGCCAAAAAAGGCTGGATCGTCGGGCGGGATGGTTTGATCCTGCGCACCGAAGATGGAGGGGAAACATGGGGAAGCGAAACACTGCCGCAAGCTTATTGGCTTTACGAGATTTTTTTTCTGAATGACCGCCAAGGATGGGCCGTGGGCAAAGACGGCGTTATTCTCTCGACAGAGGACGGCGGCAAGGAATGGAAACTTCAAGAGAACGGAAGCAACCGTTCCCTCTACAGCGTCTACTTTGTGGATGAACATGATGGCTGGGCGGTGGGTGTGGCCGGAACGGTACTTCACACGGCCGACGGTGGAAAACGGTGGGTGACGCAGACCGGAGGATCGGCCAACTGGCTCGGCGTATTTTTTACCGATCCGCAAAACGGCTGGATCGTCGGCCGGGGTGGAACGATCCGGCATACCACGAATGGCGGTGAATCTTGGATTGCGCAGAGCCGGGAAGTAACGGCCTGGTTGTGCGGGGTGCATTTTATGGATTCCCGGAACGGCTGGGCGGTCGGCGACAGCGGGGTGATCCTGCATACGACGGACGGCGGTCGGCGGTGGACGGCCCAGCCGATTGAGACACAGCGGTGGTTATGCGGTGTGCAGTTCGTCGATTCTCAGAACGGATGGGTAGTGGGAGGATTTGGGGCGATCTGGCACACAATGGATGGAGGGCTTCACTGGCAATCCCAAGCCAGCGGAACGCAAGAAAACTGGATATATGATGTTCAGTTTGTGAATACATCTTTAGGTTGGGCAGTCGGCCGCAATGGATTGATCCTCCACACGACTGACGGCGGTGAGACGTGGGTGAAACAGGTCAGCGGCACGACCGACTGGCTGGACGGTCTTTTTGTACTCGATCCGCTTCGTGCCTGGACGGTCGGGCGGGGAGGCGTGATTCTTTCAACAGTGAACGGCGGTGCGACATGGCAGATACAACGACCGCCGGATGGAAAATGGCTTGGTGATATTCAGTTCACCGACCCGAACACCGGTTGGTCGGTGGGGAGCGATGGCGTCCTCCTGCAAACGACGGATGGTGGAAAGAC
>JACQFA010000004.1 GCA_016200255.1 Nitrospirota bacterium
ACAGCTCGTTGGACGATCTGACCCCGGAAGAATTTGCCAACCGGAGTGCGGCCATGCTACAAACCCAAACATCGGGCTGACTCAACTTCACCCTGGCCCAAAGAATGGGGGAAGGTCACTTCAACCTTTGTCGGTATCCATCGATGACATGCGAACAAGTAATGGCATACCGCCTCTTTCCAAACGACAGCAAGCTTGCCGTTCCATTGTTTAAATTCTGGCCCTGCTGTTCGTGAGACAATGGCCCGAAAAGGACAGGAGCAGCGAACCTCAGCGCAAATCGCGAAAGTTCTCTAATAAGAGGTTTGGGTATTTGTTTCTTCGCCGCTTCGATCATTTCTGGTGTTATGTTTTCTATTTTCATACTTGAATGCCTATCATTGTTTCTTTATGATTATTCGACATCCCGTAAAAATAATAGGAGCAATAAGTTTAATTGTCAACGAGTTAATAAATGTAATGCCGATGCTCGACCGGCGCGGGGGCGGGTGGGCTGGACTACCAGAATCGCCGCAGGTCGAAGGAGAGCTGACGGTGGTGTTTGATGGACAGAAAAATCACCTGACGGTTTCTGTCCAAATACAGTATCAGATAGTCGTCCACGATAAACTCGCGAAGCTCGTCCCCTTTTTTCAGAAAGGTTTTCAGTTTTCGCGATAGAGATCGGGCTTCTATCGATCGGATCGGATGCTCAAGAAAGAGTCGGCCGGACTGGGAATATCGGCAAAGCATCGGCACGATGTCATCGAACAGACGGTCGAGGAGGCGTTCAAATGCGGCGCGGCCCTCCGGTTCCAGAAAGAGCCGGAGGGCATCAAGGTTGAGGCTGAAATTCTCGGTGAAGACCGGCGCGCGCCGTCTATCGGCCATAGCGGGTCTTTAATTCTTTCAGGGAAAGGGTCTTCCCGTCGGCGACATCTTCCATCCCGCGGATCGCTTCCTCAAGAAGCGTGAGATGGACATGCTCCCGCTCCAGGCGGTGATAGTGGTCCAGCCGGTCGGCGTCGATCAAGGCGGCGCAGCTCTCGCCGTTCTTGGTGATGATCTTCTCGCTGTGCTCCTCACGGACCTCTTCGCAAAGCTCCGTCAACTTTGCCCGGGCTTTGGTGAGGGGAATAATGTCTTTGGGTGAAATGGGCATGGGAACCTCCTATGCAGTTTAATGTCAAAATTATAAATAATGTACAGAATTCTGTCAACTAAAATTTTCGATGAACGGTTTTTAAAGCCGCTGTTTTTTCTCTTGAAGGGTCACTGCGAGAGGGGTATAATCCAGATTATTCTAACACTCGCGGGGATCTGTACAGATGATCAAGGTTGCGGACCTGAAGGCCGTCCCGTTTTTTCAGGAACTCTCAGAGGATGAACTGAAAAAGCTGGTTCAGGTCATGGAGGAGAAATCCTTCAAGAAAGGCGAGATACTTTTCAATGAAGGCGAGGTCGGCAAAGCGCTCTTCCTGCTGGTCGAGGGCGAGGTGGAAGTGGTCAAGACCATGAAGGGCTGGTATAAGGAAACCCTCGCCATCTTCAAAAAAGGCCGCCTCTTCGGCGAACTCTCCTTCCTGTCCGGACGAAATCATTCCGCCCTCGCGCGCGCCACGCAGGACGTCAAGGTGTATGTTCTGACCAAGGATCAGTACGACCGGTTTGAAAAGAGCGATCCCGTGATCGCGCAGAAAATCATGAAGGTGATCGCGCTGACGCTGAGCACGGCGCTTCAGAAGATGAATGAACGGTTTCTTCACATGGTGAATTATATCCTGGGCGAAGAGAGCGGCGCATGAGGCGCTTGACCCGTCGAAATTACAACCGTTGAGGTGAACAGATGTTTGGAATCGGCATGCCGGAACTGCTCGTCATTCTAGTGATCGTTCTTCTGGTTTTTGGCGTCGGGAAACTTCCGGAGATCGGGGAGGGGCTGGGCAAAGCCATCCGCGGTTTCCGGCGGTCCCTGTCCGAGCCCGATCCCTCTTCGTCCCTTCCGGAAAAAGACAAACCGCACAAGAACGACTCCGAGGGAAAAAAATCGTCATGAGCCGTCTGGCAGACCGATTTTCCCGCTCCATGACCTATTTGAGACTGTCCGTGACCGACCGCTGCGACATGCGCTGCCTTTATTGCATGCCGGAAGAGGGCGAGCCGCACGAAATCCGTCGTGAGGTTCTCACGTTTGAAGAGATTGATCGGCTGGTCCGGATTATGTGCCGTCTCGGGATCACGCATATCCGAGTCACGGGTGGAGAGCCGCTGGTGCGGCGCGACCTGCCGGTTCTGGTCGGAATGCTTTCCAAGATCGACGGGCGGCCGGAACTGTCCCTGACGACCAACGCTTCCCGCCTTGCGCCGATCGCCGAAGAATTGAAGACGGCCGGCCTGGACCGGATCAATATCAGCATCGATTCACTGGACCCGCAAAAATTTCACCGGATCACGCGCGGCGGAAAGTTGTCGGATGTCCTGGCCGGAATCGACCGCGCATTGGCGGCCGGGTTGGCGCCGTTGAAACTGAACACCGTCGTGATGCGCGGAATCAATGACGACGAGCTTCCGGATCTGGTTCGATTCGCGATGGCCCGGAGGGTGACGCATCGCTTCCTTGAGGTGATGCCGCTCGGGTCCGTCGGACTGGACAATCGCGACGGCTTCATGCCGGCCGCCGAGATACGGACGATCATCGAGACGCGGTACCCCCTGGAACCGTTGCCGTTTCAAGAAGGCTCCACGGCCCGGGATTTCCGGATCGCCGGGACGGACGCTCAAATCGGGATCATCAGCCCGGTGAGCGAGCGGTTCTGCTCCAGTTGCAATCGCCTGAGGCTCACGGCCCGCGGCCGCTTGCAACTCTGTCTGGCGTATGAAGACGGCGCCGACCTGAAAAAACCGTTGCGGGAGGGATGGAGCGACGACGCGATCGCCGATCTGATCCTCCGAACGGTTTACGAAAAACCGGCCGGAAACCATTTTGCGGAGGATCCTGAACCGGTCTACCAGATCGCCATGTCCGGCATTGGAGGATAACCATCGTCGAGTTTCTATCCTGGGGCATCGTGGTCTGGCTTCATATTATTGCGGCCATGACCTGGATCGGCGGGATGGTCTTCATCAGCCTGGTCTTGTCGCCGGCCTTAAGGAAGCTTCCTCAAAACTCGCGCTCGGAACTGTTTCAGACCGTCGGCACCGCTGCCAAGGCGGTCGGATGGATCGCCGTCCTTATCCTGCTGTTCACCGGCGCGCTGAATGTTCTCCATCTCCAGGTTCAGTGGAAGGCCTTGATCGGCCGGCTGCTGATCGCAAAACTGACGCTGGTGACGATGATGATCGTCCTGAGCGTCCTCCACGATTTCATTCTGGGCCCTTTGCTCTCGGCCCGGCTTCAGTCCTCCGCCGCTCAAGACCCATCCACCCGTCGCCTGCGCCAATTCGTTCCGTGGCTGGCTCGGATCAATCTACTACTGGCTTTGGCGGTTGTTTATCTCGCCGTTCTGATAGCGAGAAGCTGAGTGATGGGTATTGTACTTGGTATTTAATGTTGGAAAGAGGTATAATACAGTCAGGACGTGTTCAGATTAACCAAGGAGGTTCCGATGCGATATTTCCTTGTGTGGTTCATTGCCGGCCTTGTCTTTTTGTCCGCCATACCGCTGACGGCCGAACAGGCCCTCGCGATTCCGGCCTTTGCCCGCAAGTATAATTTCCCCTGCAGCGTCTGTCATCTGCCCTCGTTTCCAAAGTTGAACGATTTTGGGAACATGTTCCGGGACCGCGGCTATCAGCTCTTGGGCGAGCAGGACCTTCCCACGTCTGACCACCTGACGAACGGCTACTGGCCCGTAGCGTTTCGGACCACGGTGGGTTACCAGTCCTCAAGTCTCCACAAGGTGGGCGACGGGACTCCGGGTGATCCGGTGGCAAACATCTCCAGCGGGGGGTTCGGGTTCACCGGCCTGGATATCTTGAGTTTCGGTACCCTGGCCAGGGATATCAGTTTCGGGGTTGTGTACACCCCGGGTCTGGGGAGCGCGGGATTCGGCTCCGGGAGCACAGCCGGCCAAGGCGACCTAGAGTCGGCCTTCCTGAAGTTGGATAATCTCTTTCACAGCGATTATCTCCTGAACCTGAAGGTGGGGAAGTACGAACTGGATCTTCCATTCAGCGAGAAGCGAAGTCCCACGCTCAACACCCCTTTTGTGATGTACCATTATATGGCCGGAGCACCCTATACAACGGTGTTGGCCAATCCCGGACTTCTGGCATCTCAGGCCTATGCCAATCCCAATGATTTTGCCATCGGCGATAATCACCCGGGGTTGGAGCTGGCAGGGATTAAGGCAACTCCCGGCGACGGTTTTTTCCGGTATTCGTTAAACGCCCTTTCCAATAGCGATGTCAATGCCGGTGGAACCGGAGGTGGCCATAAGCTCAATTTCTACGGGCATGTCACCCAATCGTTCGGCGGCTATGGGATTGTCTCCGGTCAACGAGTCGGGGCCTTCGGGGCATATGGCAAGGTGCCCACGGTGCCGAATCCGGTCTGCCCGGGGATGAGCGACTGCGGGGCGATTGCGAAAGACGGCGAGTCGTTTTACCGTGTGGGAGGGGACGCCAGCTTGACCGCTTTTAATCAGGTGAATCTCTTCGGAGCATACATGCATGCGAACGACAACAAAAAGCTGTTTTCCTTGCAGCCAACTCCAATTGCGGGAGCCCAGAATGCGGTCTGGAACGGAGCCTTCGCGGGGTTAGATTACAACCCGGTCCAGATTCCCGCATGGCTGTTCAGCTACCGGTACGACGTCATCCGCAACAGCCGTCAGGGTGATCCCACGTTTGCCAAGAGCTTCAATGATGTGAATTCCCACACCGTCATGGCACGGTACAACTTCAATATCTCGACGCGGGTTGACACCACCTTGCATGCCGAATACAACTATTTCCAAACGAAAAAGACGAACGCGGAAGGCCGCAACCAGACCGGACAGACCGGGCTGCTGGCATTTGATTTCGCGTTTTAGGGTTTTGGAGCTGGAAATACGACGGCCCCGTCAAGAGATTTGACGGGGCCGTTTCATTTAGCGGGACTTCGGTCCCTTGCCGCGGCCGGTCAGAAGCCAGTCCACCGTGACCTTTCCGTAATTCGCGATCCGGACCAGAAGCTCCGGGTTCGGAATCCGGCCGTGCTCATAGCGGCTGACATAATTTTGTTTTCGCACGCCGATCATCTTTGCAAAATCGGTTTGATTCATTTTCCCCCGGATCGCGCGGATCCGCTGGCCGACCTGTGTCTTGGAAACGTTCTTCATTGCATGTCCCCCTCATGGTTGAAGTTTGCGATCCCGTTATAGAATGAAGACGGAGCGCCGTTAAACTTTGACACGGAGTATACCGTTGTATGGTCATGGAAGTCAAGCATGTTCAGGGGCGAGGGGAAACTCCCGGAGGATTTTGACGGCCCGCTCCATGTCGTCCGGAAGGGGCGCCGAAAACTCGACGTACGCTTGATGATCCGGATGAATCAATCCCAACCGTTCGGCATGAAGCATCTGTCGGTCTGCGGGGACGGATTCGAGAACCGCCGGCCGGCGGCCGTAGACCCGGTCGCCCAGGACGGGATGGCCCAGCGATGCGAAATGGACCCGGATCTGATGCGTGCGCCCGGTCTGCGGCCGGACCTCGACCCGCGTGGCCGCCTCGAACCGCTCGACCACGCGGTAGCCCGTCCGGGCTTCACGGGGCCGTGCCGTCCGATGCGAAATTTTCTTCCGTTCCCACCGGTCCCGCCCGATCGCCAGATCGATCGTCCCGCTGTTTTTCCGCAGGCGGCCGGTCACGAGGGCCTGATACTGCCGCACAATGGTATGGGCCTTGAACTGAAGCGAGAGAGACCGATGGGCCGAGTCGGTCTTGGCCACGACGATCACGCCCGAGGTGTCCTTGTCCAGCCGATGAACCAGCCCCGGCCGTTCGCGGCCGCCGATTCCGGAGAGGTCTTTGCAGTGGGCCAGCAGCGCATGCACCAGCGTGCCGGTGGTGTGCCCCGGTGCGGGATGCATCACCAGCCCGGCCGGTTTGTTCAGGACGATGATCGCCGTATCCTCATATAGGACATTCAGCGGGATCGCCTCCGGCAGGAGCTCGAGAGGCGTCGGGGTCGGGATTCGGCAAACCAAACGATCGCCGGGACGGATCTTGTAATGGGGTTTCACGACGCGATCGTTGACTCGGACTTCGCCGTCCTTGATCAGCCGCTGTAGAAAGGTGCGGGAGGGATGCACCTGCTGCCGGATGAGGTAGTGATCCAGCCGCTCGAAGGCGTACTTGGGTGAGACGACAAATTCGCGAGAGGCGATCGGATGCGTTGCCTTAGGCATGAGCGGCGGGGTTTTCATTCGGCGGATTCGCTCTGCGGTCCTCGAGGATGAAAGTCCAGATCATCAAGGCGACGCCGACGCTGATGCAGGAATCGGCCACGTTGAAGGCCGGCCAGTGGTACGAGCCGACATAAAAATCCAGAAAGTCGACCACCTCGCCGTACCGGAGCCGGTCGACCAGATTTCCCATTGCGCCGCCCATCACCATGGCGATCGACAGGCGGCCCAGCCGGGCCTCATTCGGTGTTTTCACAAAAAGCGACCCCAAAAAAAGGATCGCGACGACCGAGATCGTCGCAAAGAAGACCATCCGCAGGCCGTTGCCGTGCTCGGCGAAAAGTCCGAAGGCCGCGCCGGGGTTCCGGATATAGGTGAGGCTGAAGATCCCGCGGACGACCGGGATGGATTCGTGGAGCGGCATCGTTTTCTGAATGATCGCCTTGGTGATCTGGTCCAGCACTAAGACCGTTCCGACCACGGCGGCGAGAAAAAGATAGCGGCGGGGTTCTTCGGCGATCGTCCTGAAGTCGGTTGTCAGGGCCATCTCAGCCGACCGCCCCGGCGCAGCGGGCGCAGAGCAACGGGTGCCGTGGATTTTTACCGACGGTGCTCCGGTAATTCCAGCAGCGGCCGCATTTGGGGTCGTCCGATCGGGCCACGGTCACGGCGAACGAAGGCAGGACGCTGCTCACCCATCCCATCTCGCCGGGTTTCCCGTCCTCAAAGGGTTGCAGCTCCACAGTCGACACGATGAAAACGGCGGCCAGTTGCGATGCGTGTTTTAATAAAAATTCATGCAGCCCGCCGGACGCCCACAGCCGCACCCGTGCGTCCTGCGAGGCCCCGATCACTTTCTCGTTGCGCTTCGCCTCGAGCGCCTTGGCCACCTCTTCACGGACGGCCAGTAGTTTTTCCCATTGCTCTTCGAGCGGTTTGTCAACGGAGGTTTCCCGGATGGCGGGAAAGGGAGCCAGATGAACGCTGTCGCCTGAAACGGACGGGTCCCGTTGTGCGCGGGGAATCCGGTTCCACAGTTCTTCGGCCGTAAAGGAGAGGATCGGGGCCATGAGGCGGGTCAGCACGATCAAAACTTCGAATAAGACCCGTTGCGCCGCACGGCGGGACGGGGATCCGGCCGGATCGGAATAGAGTCGGTCTTTTAAGATGTCCAGATAGATCGCGCTCAAGTCCACCGCGCAGAAATTGTTCATCGCATGGAAGACGGTGTGAAACTCAAACTCGGCATAGCCCCGGCGCACGCGCCGGATCAGTTCTTGAAGACGGTGCAGCGCCCAGCGGTCGATCTCCTCCAGCGCCCCGGCCGGAGGCGCGTCACGTTTCGGATCGAAGTCGTAGAGGTTGCCGAGCAGGAAGCGGCTGGTGTTCCGGATTTTCCGGTAGGCCTCGACGAGGTGGGACAGGATTTCCTGCGAGATCCGGATGTCTTCGCGAAAATCGGTCGCCGCGATCCAGAGCCGCAGGATTTCGGCGCCGTGTTTTTCGATCACCTCCTGCGGCGCGACCACGTTGCCGGCCGACTTGGACATCTTTTTTCCGGCGCCGTCCACGACGAAGCCGTGGGTCAGGACGGCTTTGTAGGGCGGCCGTTCCTCGGTCAACAACGACGTGAGGAGCGCGCTGTGAAACCAGCCGCGGTGCTGATCCGAGCCTTCCAGATAAAGATCGGCCGGCCAGGATAATTCCGGCCGCGTTTTGAGCACCGCCGCGTGGCTGACGCCCGA
>JACQFA010000063.1 GCA_016200255.1 Nitrospirota bacterium
GGCGTCAAGATCGGCGGACGGACCGTTCCGGCCGAGCCGATGGAATTTACCCGCGGGGCGATCAAGCCGGAAGGCCAGCCCGCCGCGGAGGGCCAACCCACGGCGACGATGACGGCCGATATGGGCAAATGCCCCTTCCCGGGGATGCTGGCCGGAACGGGCTTCAAAGACACCGGGATCGCGGCCGGGCTGTCCGGTCAGGATTCCAAACCGTCCGTTCCCTGGACGTCGAACGCCGAACAGCGGCTTCAAAACGTCCCGTCCTTTGTCCGTTCGTTAGCCCGTGCAGGAATCGAGCAGTACGCGCGGGATAACGGGTTCGCGGAAGTCAATGACCAAGTGATGGATGAGTACCGCGAAAAGGTAGGAATGTAGGGGCGTACGGCCGTACGCCCTATCGACGAGACCGTCCCGGCACGATCTTTCCCATCATCACGGCCCGTTTGGCGCCGGTCGCGGACGGGACATTGTTCGGCTCGCCCTGGATCGTTCCATACGCGAACAACGCAAAGGCCATCGCCTCCAGCGCCCGGCTGTCCAGATCGAACTTTTCAAACGTGAAGACCGGAATCGGCCCAAAAGCTTCTTGAAGAAACTGCATCAAGGTCGGGTTTCGTGTCCCGCCTCCGCCGACGATCACCTCGTCCACCCCGCCCTTCGGAAGAATGAACTTCTCGTACGCCTGTGCGATCGCACGGGCCGTGAAGGCCGTGGTGGTCGCCAGCAGATCCGATGGATTCAATCTTAAAACCTTCGCCCTCCGAACCACCCGCTCGATCATCGCAAGCCCGAACAGCTCGCGTCCCGTCGTCTTCGGCGGTCGCTGATTCAAAAAGGGATGTCGAAGCAACTCGGACAACAATTTCTCGTCGACCCGTCCCCGTCGGGCCATCACGCCTCCCCGGTCCATCGTCCTCCGTCCGTTGGTCCGATGCTGCACGATTCCGTCGATCAACATATTACCCGGCCCGGCATCGAACGCGAGAAGGTTCGAGAGGCCTTTTGCCGATGGCAGGTAGGTGACGTTGCTGATTCCGCCGATGTTGACGATGAGTCGCGGACGCCGCGGATTATGAAAAAGGATGTAATGCAGATAGGGCGTCAGCGGAGCGCCTTCCCCGCCGGCCGCCATGTCCCGCGGACGGAAGTCGGCCACGGTCGTGATCCCGGTCCGCTCGGCGATGATGGACGGTTCCCCGATCTGAAGCGTCGAACGGATTTTCATTCCGCCCATTTTCCGCGGCTCGGGCTGATGGCAGATCGTCTGGCCGTGGGACCCGATCAGGTCGATCCGGCTGAGCGGCAGCCCGGCTTCCTTTGCGATCCGGATCGCCGCCCGCGCGAACAGCTCACCGACGTAGACATTCAGCCGGGATAAATCCTCCACCCGGCCGTCATGGGTCAACCGAACGAGCTGCGCCCGTAATTCACGAGGATAAGGATAGGTCGCGAATCGAACCAGCTTAAGCCGGCTATGGAGGCCCCCGCCGGTCATCTCGACCAGTGCGGCATCGACCCCGTCGGTGGAGGTTCCTGAGATCAGCCCGATCAGCTTCATTGGACGGTTAGCCTACTGCAACATCGCGAGACCGTCAAGAAAAATCTAATGCCGTCCGGATAAGCCATGGCCTTGATCGGCCGGGTTGACTTCTTTCTGCTTAAAATGGTATGTTACGTCGTGTCCGCTGTTGCGGCCTGTCCATTGAACTTCTTTTAACGTCCCTGTCCTGGGCAGAACGGTAGATTGAACAAGGAGTCACCCTTGGCCTCCCAGGCAACAAGCGTTGTAACAAAAAGCTGGACCATTCACGGTCACACGATCTGTCTTGAGCTGCGGCCCGGCCGGGTCTTTGTCCCGACCACCACGTCCGAACTCATTGCGGATCAATTTGCGTCCTGTGCGGGTGAAACGGTGGTGGACCTGGGATGCGGCAGCGGCTTTTTTTCAGTGCTCGCGGCCAAGATGGGCGCCAAACGGGTCTACGCGTTGGATCTTCACAAAGAGGCCTGCGAACTCACCCGCCGGAACGCGGAAAAGAACGGCGTGGCCGACCGCATCGACTGCCGGCAGGGCGATTTATTTGATTCCCTTAAAGGCCTCACCGCGGATACGATTATCGACGACGTCTCCGGCGTGGCCGATGCGCTGGCGCGGCGTTCCGGATGGTTTCCGGAACCGGTTCCAACCGGCGGCCCCGACGGCGCCGATTCAACGGTCCGGATGTTCCAATCCGTCCGGCAGCATCTGACCCCGAACGGCCGGCTGATTTTTCCGGTCATCTCGCTCGCCAATGAACAACGCATTCTGGATGCGGCACGACAGACCTTTAATGAAGTCCGGCTGGTGTTTGAAAAACGGCTGCCGCTGCCGGCTTCGATCTCTCCGGAAAACCCTCCGCTCAGTGACTTGATCTTGGACGGGGTCGTCCGGCTGATCAAGAAAGGCAGCCGCTGGCTTTGGGAATTGCGGATCTACGAAGCCCGTAATTCGTCTTAAACCGCGCGGACCGGATCAAGCCTTCAACGTCAGTCCCTTCAACCCCACGATCTGCCGAATCCGTTTTTGCGCAAGACCCGTTTTATTTTGCCGAAGAACGGTCAAGAGATCGGACGCAACCAGTCGTTGAAGAATCCGGCGACGACGCGCGATCGAGGGAATGCGTTCCTGAACCTGTTCCCGAACCTGTCCCAGGAGTTTTAGAAAGCGGCCGTACTCGGCACCGAACGACCGCTCCAGTTCCCGGCGGATCCGGCGGGCGAGCGCGGGACTTCTCCCGCTCGTCGAGACGGCGATGATCAGATCCCCGCGCGTGACCACGGCGGGCGCGATGACATTGCATCGGGCGGGGTCGTCCGCAATATTCACAAGACGGGAGGCCGCATGGGCCCGATGGGCGATCTCGGCATTGACCTTTCGGTCATTCGTCGTGGCGATGGTGAGGAAGGGCTCTATGAGGTCCGCCGGGCGCCAGCGGCGTTTCCGGTGACGGATCGCGCCGGCCCGCGCAAGATACGACAGTTTTTTCGTCAGGGCCGGACTGATCACGGTGACCCGTGCGCCGCAGGCCAGCAGTGCGAGCACCTTGCGCTCGGCCACGCCGCCCCCGCCGATCACGGCCGCCGGTCTTCCCTGAAGATCGAGAAAAACCGGGTAGTACCTCATGATCCGGGTTTCCCGCCAAGCCGGCTCAGCATCTGTCGGGCCTTGCTTTGATAGGAGCTGTCGGGAAATTTCTCAACCAGGTTCTGAAGACGGCTCACGGCCAGCTCGGCCTTCCCCTGTTGCTCGTAGGACAGGGCAAGATAATACAAGGAGTCGGCCGCAATGGGATCGGCGGGATAGGCGGAAAGAACCTGTTCAAATCGATGGATCGCGGCCGGATAGGCCTCCTGTTTGAAATAAAACCGGCCGACGTAGAACTGGTACCGGGCCAATCGTTCATTACAGGAGGCGATGCTCTTTCGGGCTTCATCGGCGTATTTTGTGTTGGGATAGGTTGTCAGTAATTTTTGGAACGACTCCAGGGCCTTCTGGACCGGCCCGGGGTCCCGATCGATCGTCGCAAACTGCCGAAAATAGCTCAACCCCAGCTTGAGCTGCGCATAGTCGGCCCATTCATGCAGCGGATGCAGATCCAGGAAATGCTGGTATTCGCCGACCGCTTCGATATACTCCCCTTCCTGATAGAGAGCCTCGGCCCGCTTGAGGATCACCTTGGGATCATAGTTCCGCTCAAGGGAGTCCTTCGTTTCCTCGGCGCTGGTCTTGGTCACGCCGAGCTCCTTGCGAATATCGGCGCCCAGCGGATCATTCGTTGTGCCGCAGCTCCATCCTGTCGAGAACGTAACGAGCAGAACAAGACTGCCAATGGTTTTTTGAACGGATGGATTCTTCCAGATTCGTGTCATACCGTCGGACAGCATATCAAATGCGGACCGAAATGGCAAGGAGCCTTCGTTGACTTCTATAAGGCTCTACCCTATAATCCCACTATTCTCACACCGGAAGGAGTTCTGAATTGATCGCACAAATCGCCGGCAGCGGGGCCTATGTCCCGGTCCGCCGCGTGACCAATCAGGAGCTGGCCGCCGCGGTCGGTCTGGATGACGCCGGCATTCGACGACGCACCGGCATCCATGAACGCCGATGGGCCGGGAAAGACCAGGCCGCCTCCGATCTTGCGACCGAGGCGGTCCGGGCCGCGATGGAACGGGCCGGAAGCGCCGCAAACGATCTTGACGCGATCGTACTGGCCACCACCTCGCCCGATATGTGGTTTCCTTCAACCGCCTGCCTCGTTCAAAGAAACATCCAGGCCTCAAACGCCTTTGCGCTGGACGTCTCGGCCTCTTGTTGCGGTTTCCTGTTCGCGCTCTCGGTCGCCGAGCAGTTCATCCGGTCCGGTCAGGTCAAGACCGTTGCGGTGGTTGCAGCCGAGATCAAATCCCGTTTTCTGGATCGGAGCGATCCCGCCACCGCCATCCTTTTCGGAGACGGGGCCGGCGCGGTCATTCTTAAAAAAAGCGCGGAGGAGGCCGGTCTGCTCTCGATCCGTATTTATTCCGACGGGTCCAAGTCGGGGATGATCCGGATCCCGGCAGGAGGATCCCGGCGGCCGATCAGCGAGAAAAGCCTGGCCGAGAACCAACATGTCATCCGGATGAAGGGCGGATCGCTCTTCAAAGCCGCGGTCCAGAAGTTGACCGACGTGACGCACGAGATCTTAAAAATCCACCGCCTGCAACCGGCCGATATCGACCACTTCGTCTTCCACCAGGCCAACGGCCGGCTGCTCTCGGCCGTCGCAAAGCGACTGCAGATTCCGCGGGACCGCATCGTGTTGACGCTGGACCGGTACGGCAACACCTCGTCCGCCTCACTGCCCATGGCGCTGGATGATCTTCTCCGGAGCGGCCGCGTCCGGCCCGGGGATTTGATCTTCCTCGGCGCCTTCGGCGGGGGGATCAACTGGGGCGGCGCACTCGTCCGCTCCTAGGAGGTTTATCATCCCGGCTCTTCCCACACGTCAAGAGATCTTAAAACGAATCGAAAAGCAGACCGCCCATCCCATGCTGCTCCGCGAGCTGATGCGCGCGCTCGGGCTTCCAAAGAACCGACGGGCGGCGTTTGAAAAAATTTTGGACGAGATGATCCGGGACGGCGAGCTGATCGCGATCCAGGGCAACCGCTACGGCATTCCCGGAAAGATGAACCTGGTGACCGGTCGGCTCCACTGTCATCCGGACGGGTTCGGTTTCGTCATCCCGGAAACGGCGGGCGAGACGGATTTGTTTATCGGACGACGGAGCATGATGGACGCGATGCACGGCGACCGCGTCGCGGCACGAATCGAGGCGACCAAACCGGACGGCCGTCGGGAAGGAAAAATCATCCGCGTACTGGAACGGGGTCTGACCCGGATCGTCGGCCGGTTTGAATCGGGCCGGGAGTTCGGCTTCATCGTCCCGACCGAAAAGCGGATCGGCCGGGATCTGTACGTCAGTCCCGACCTCGCCGGCGGCGCGAAGAACGGCGACCTGGTCGTGGCCGAGATTACATCGTACCCCACGCCGCACCGGAATGCGGAGGGACGGATCGTCCAGGTGCTCGGCCAGGCCGGCGATCCCCGGATCGACACCGAGATGGTGATCGCCGAGTTCGGCCTTCCCAAGGCTTTTCCCAAAGAGGTCCTCCTCGAGTCCCAGACCGTTCCCGAAACGGTCTCGGCCGAGATGATACGGAACCGGCGGGACCTCCGGGATATCAACACCGTCACGATCGACGGCGAACGGGCGCGCGATTTCGACGACGCCGTTTCGGTCCGGCGGGAAGCCCACGACCGGTTCCGGCTCTGGGTCCATATCGCGGATGTCGGCCATTACGTTCCATGGGATTCGACGCTCGATCAGGAGGCCCGGCGTCGGGCGACCAGCGTCTACTTTCCGGATCAGGTCGTCCCGATGTTTCCCGAACGGCTGTCGAACGGGATCTGCAGCCTCAATCCAAAACTCGACCGGCTGACGCTGACGGCCGAGATGCTGTTCGACTCACACGGGCTTCGGCTGGAGTACGACCTTTACGAAAGCGTCATCCGCAGCAACGAGCGGATGACCTACACGGCCGTCAAGAAAATCCTGGTGGACAAGGACCCGGAGCTGCGCCGGACGTACGACTATCTGCTTCATGATTTTGAGCTGATGGAAGACCTCTGCCGACGGCTCATGGCGGTCCGCGCACAAAACGGAAGCATCGATTTCGACCTGCCCGAGCCCGAAATCATACTGGACCTCCAGGGCCAGACGACGGACATCATCCGCGAGGAGCGCCATATCGCACACCGGATGATCGAGGAGTTCATGCTGGTGGCCAACCGGACCGTGGCCGAGCACATGACGGCCTTGAAAATCCCGTTCATCTATCGTATTCATGACGTGCCGGACCCGGAAAAAATCCATGACTTCATCCAGTTCGTCGGAAGTTTCGGATTGAGGTTCGCGACTCCCAAGTCCGGCGCGGACCCCGAAAAGATCCGTCCCAAGGCGTTCCAGAATGTTCTCGACCAGGCGAAGGGCCGGCCTGAGGAACGGCTGATCAATCACGTGCTGCTGCGCTCGATGAAGCAGGCGAAATATTCGACCCAGAACGTCGGCCATTTCGGACTGGCGTTCGAGGACTACACCCATTTTACCTCGCCGATCCGCCGTTACCCCGACCTGGTGGTCCATCGTCTCGTCAAGGAGTTGATTCATCATAAAGGATTTTCGGCCCACCGACGGGAAGCGCTTGAAAAACTTCTCCCCGAAATCGCACAGACCAGTTCGGAGCGCGAACGCGCCTCAATGGAGGCGGAGCGCGAGGCGGTGGACCTAAAGAAGGTCCGTTTCCTGGCCGACAAGGAAGGCGAGGAATTTTTCGGTTTCATCACGGGCGTGACGGCTTTCGGATTCTTTGTGGAGTTAGAGGAGATGTTCGTGGAAGGGCTGGTGCATATCAGTTCAATCCCGGATGATTACTACATCTACGAGGAGAAGCAGCACCGGCTGATCGGCCGGACCCACCGGCGGATCTTCCGGCTGGCCGACCGCGTCCGGGTCCGCGTCGAGAAGGTGGACCTGATCAAACGCCAGGCCGACTTCCGGCTGGTAGAGGAGGAGGGCGCAAAAAAACAGGCCGCTCATCGGCCGCCGCAGCAACCACAGGATCGGAAGCGACAAGGTCAGCGGAAAAGAAGGCGACGGTAGGTTATCGAGCCTTATGCACTTTCATCATGCATTTGTCCATGATGACATGAAGGCCGGCGGCCTTGGCCCGTTCGGCCGCGGCGTTGTTCACGATCCCCTCCTGCATCCAGATCACCTTCGCCCCGATCGCGATCGCGTCTTCCACGATGGGCGGGACATCTTTCGGCGGACGGAAAATATCGACAATCTCGATCTTCTGCGGAACGTCTTTCAGGCCGGCATAAACTTTTTGGCCGAGGATTTCGCCTTTCGCGGTCGGATTCACCGGAATAACCGTATAGCCGTGCTCTTTGAGATACTTGGGCACAAAATGACTCGGCTTTTCGGGATTGCTTGACAGACCGACGACCGCGATCGTTTTGTACCGATCCATCACCTTACGGGCTTCATCATCCGAAACACGAAAGGCCGGCAGTTCACACATTTCTTCATTGGCCATGGCGTTTTCCTTATCCGGATTTCAAGACGCTTCCGTCAACGGGGTGATGATGTAGGAACGGCTCTTGGCGTCGTGGGTGATCTTGATCAGTTCATGCTTCGCCGCGTCTTCCAAAAGCTTGCTGAAAGAGTTGTAGCCGTAGTAGGACTCGTTGAAGGAAGGCTGTTTGCGCTTCATCGTCTGCTTCACCATCGAGCCCCAGATCACTTCCTTGTCCTCCCGTTGAAGCGCCTCGATCGTCTCGAGCAACAGCTCGAAGCATTCCTTCTTTTTCTCCGGCATCTGGGAGACCGACTTGGGCTTCGGCTTGGCGGCGCGGACGAGGTCTTCGTAATAGATGAACTCGTCGCAGTTCGAGGCCAGCAGCGCCGAGGTGGAGTTTTTCACGCCGACCCCGATCACATGCTTGTCGTTCTCCTTCAGCTTCGAGACGAGCGGCGTGAAATCGCTGTCGCCCGAGGCGATCACGAAGATGTTCACGTGTTCCTTGGCGGCGGCCAGCTCCATCGCATCCACCACCATCTTGATATCGGCGCTGTTCTTCCCGCTGTATCGTTTCTGCGGAATATCGATCAGCTCGATCCCGGCCTCATGGAACCCGCGCTTGTATTCCTTGTAAACCTCCCAGTCGGCATAGGCCTTCTTGACGATCAGCTTGCCCTTCTCGACCAGCCGGGCCAGGACTTTGCCGATCTCAAAACTCGCATATTTTGCCTCACGCACGCCCAGCGCGATATTCTCAAGATCGATGAAAAGCGCCAGCTTCGATTCTTCCGGTGCCGCCATGGGTTTCCGCCTCCTTCAATACCGGCACTATAACACCCCTTGCCGATAGGGTGCAAGCCGGATCAATGCCTTACCATATCTTGTAGTGCCCGACGTGGCGACCCACTCAATATTGTAGATTTTTCTTTACTTCCTCGTAACGATATGGTATTTATTTTGATCAAAATCACCGGAGGTGTGAGGATGTACCTCAAAAAACTCGAGATGATCGGGTTCAAATCGTTTGCCGAATCCATGGTGGTCGGCTTTCAACCCGGAATCACGGCGATCGTGGGACCGAACGGCTGCGGCAAGTCCAACATCGTGGATGCCATTCTCTGGGTGCTGGGGGAGCAGAGCACCAAGGCGCTCCGCTCCGACCGGATGGAGGACGTGATCTTCAACGGGAGCGAAACCCGACGGCCGATCGGGCTGTGCGAGGTCATCCTCACGGTCGGCGAGGTCTCGGGAGACGTGGCCGGCCGGTTCGGTGATTATGAAGAACTCGCGATCAGCCGGCGGCTGTTCCGGTCCGGCGAGAGCGAATACCGGATCAACAAGACCCCCTGCCGGCTGAGGGACATCCGCGATCTTCTGATCGACACCGGCGCCGGCCATAAGGGCCATACCATCATCGAACAGGGCAAGGTGGACCAGCTCTTGAACGCCTCTCCGCTCGAGCGGCGGGAGCTGATCGAGGAGACGGCCGGCATCTCCAAATACAAGCTGCGCAAAGCCGAGGCCGAACGAAAACTGGAGGCGACGAGTCAGAACCTGCTGCGCGTGCGGGACATCATCGGCGAGGTCAAGCGCCAGATCAATGCGCTGGACCGACAGGTCAAGAAGACCGAGCAGTATCAAGCCCTCCAGTCCGAGTCACGGGGGCTTGAATTAAAACTTCTCATTTCGGAATATCAGACCCACCGTCAAACGCTTTCGGAAACGCTCAAACAGATCGGGGATCTTAAAACAAACGAATCCTCGCTGCTGGCCGACCTGTCCCGTATCGAGGCCGAAACGCAGTCGATCAAGACCGACGCCGTACGGAAAGAGACGGTCCTCGCCACACTCAAGCAGTCGGCCTACGACACACAGACGCTGATCCACCGTCAGGAAAACCGGATCGAGCTACTGCTTAGCCAGATCCGCACATGGGAGGAGCTTCGGGCCAAGCTGATCCTTGAACAGTCGCGTCTCGAGCAATCGTTCGCACTATCCGTCACGCAACGGCAGGAAACGGAACGGCAACACCACGACGTCGCGGCTGTTGTATCCGACCGTCAACGACGATTGACCGTCCAGGAGACGGCCATGACCGGGCTGGACCGGCAGCTCTCGGCCCAGGATGCCGCGCTCGAAGGAAACAAGACCCGTCTGTTCGAAACCCTTGCCGCGATGACCGACGTGAAGAATCAAACCGCCTCGCTTGAATCGCGGAAGAAGGAGATTGAACGCATCCAGGAAAAAGGCCGGGCCGAACTGGCCTCGGTCGAGAATCAACTGGACCAGACGCGACGGCAGCTCGAGACCGAACAGTCCCGCATGGCCGCGCTCTTGAACGAGACGGCCCGTATCGAGGCGGAACAGTCCCGTCTGGCCGAGGCTCTGACCGGCAAGCAGTCCGCGCTTGAGGCGTCGGCCGATCGAATGCTTCACCTTCGGGAAACGTCCACTCTCACGCAGGCGCGTCGCGCCTCGCTTCTTGAAAATGAAAAATCCCTGACGACCACTCAAACCGGAATACGCGCGCTGCTGATGGAACGGCCCGAGGCAAACAGCCGGCTCCATGGAATGGTGGCCGATTTGTTGGAGGTCCCGAAGACGTATGAGCCGGCGATCGAGGCCGTTTTGGGCGACCTGCTCCAGGGTCTGTTGATGGACGACCACGCGACGATCAAGGAGATCATCAGCCAGCTCAAATCGTCCCATCGGGGGCGCGGGCTGTTTCTTCCCCGGACCCCGCGGTCACGGATGACGCCCAGTTTCCCCAATGCGGGCGCCATGGCCGGTATCGTGGGCCCGGCGCTGGAAAAGATCGTCGTCAAACCCGGCTACGAGGCCGTGGCCCGTATACTGCTCGGCCATGTACTGATCGTACAGGATCTCGACACCGCGCTGTCGCTCTGGAACGGGAATCCGATCGGTTATACGATCGTCACGCTGGAGGGGGAAGTCATTTCACCTGAAGGCCTGCTCTGGGGAGGATACCGTACCGAAACACAGCAGGGGCTTCTAAAGACGCGACGTGAAATACGTGAAGCGGAGGACGAGGCCGGCCGGCTCGAAACCAAACTGGCGGGGGCCGAGGCCGAGAAGTCCGCGCTGAACGTTGAAATAGACCGGCTGACCGAGGAACAACAGGAGATCGCCGCACTTCGTCAACGGCAGGAAGCCGAGACCGCGGCGCAGCGGCAGACCATCGCCCTTCTGGAGGCCGACCGCGCACGGCTGGAGGAACGACGCGGCCTTATTCAGACCGAACAGGCCCTTGAAGCCCGGGACGCCGGCACGGTTGAATCGGCGCTGGCCGATACTCTTCGACGTCTGGACGACCGGGTTCAGGAACAACAGGGGATCGAGACCGAGCTCGTGCGCTTACAGGATGCCGCCAGAGACCTTTCCGAAAAACGTGAAACGCTTCGGTCCGAGGTGACGCAGCTGAAGGTGGATGTCTCGGGACTGATACAGCGGGAAGAGGCGCTGACCCGGGAAGAGGCCCGGCTGGGGGACGAACAGACCGCCTTGAAGGAACAACAACTACGGCATGCCACCGAGGCCGCGAATCTTGAATCGAAAGGGAATGCGGCCCGGCAGGATATTCTTGAGACCGAGAAAGCAATCGGCGGCTTGAGCATCCAGCTTTCCGAAACACAGCAACGCCTCACGGTCGAGACCGTATCCTACACGGCCGATCTGGACCGTATCAAACAACTCGAAGACCGTCTGGGCCGGACACGGACCGACCTGGGCCGCGTCGAAAAAACGCTGAACGAACTGGCCGTGCGGCAGAGCGAATTGAACCTCCGCATCGAGCATCTGTCCGAGCAGGCGACGATCCATTACCAGACCGACCTCGAGACCGCGGCCGAGGAGGTAACCAACGCGACCGAAGCCTTCGACACGGTTCAAGCACAGGAACGTTTGACCGAACTGCGCGCCAAGCTGGAGCAGTTGGGGCCGGTGAACCTGGCCGCGATCGATGAATACAAGGAACTGGACGAGCGGCACCGTTTCCTGACGACGCAGGAGTCCGATCTCACACAGTCGATCGAGGATATGCAGTCGGCCATAACGAAGATCAACCGGACGACCCAGGAGATGTTTCATTCGACCTACACAACGCTGCGCGAAAAGTTCAAGGAGGTCTACAAAAATTTCTTCGTGGGCGGCGAGGCCGACCTCATTCTTATCGATGAACACAACGCGCTGGAGTCCGGGATCGAGATCGTGGCCCAGCCGCCGGGCAAGCGCTTGAAGAGCATCACGCTTCTCTCCGGCGGGGAAAAGGCCCTCACCGCGATCGCGCTGCTCTTCGCCTCCTTCCTGATCCATCCCAGCCCCTTCTGCGTGCTGGACGAGATCGACGCGCCGCTGGACGAGGAGAACATCCGGCGCTTCCTCAAAGTCCTCCGCCAGATGACGGACCATTCACAGTTCCTCATCATCACGCACAATAAGCGGACGATGGAACATGCCGACCTTCTCTACGGCGTCACGATGGAAGAAGCCGGCGTCTCCAAACTGGTCTCGGTCAAACTCGACGGCAACGGCAACGGCCACGCCGCCGTCAAGCCGAACACCCGCGCAGCCGAAACCTCGACCTCCGCGGCGGCGTAATCTCCGCCTGAACCTTAACCCTGTCTGCCAAAAGAATGCATATATTCGACCTGGTATCTATTATATATATAGGGACCGGGAGTGGTATTTCATTCATTCTCCTTACTCCTTCCCCCTCACCCCTCACGCCTTTCCCTTTTCCTTTTTCCCTTTACCTTTTGCCTTTTCTCCTCATGCCCTTGACTTTTTACCCGCTTCTTGTATACTCGCCTTGTCCTGCCGCGTTTTACCTCAATAGTTTCCGATCCGAATTTCCGCGCCCAAACGCGGCCGCTTCTAGGGGGAAGGCGAGTCGAGGGTTTTGGGAAGGGGAGACTACCGTTTGTGAATTGACGCATTCGATTTGAAAAAGTATTATCTAAAATAAATTCCTTCGGCGTGGGCCGTTCCTACCACAGATCACCCTTCAGCTCCTGGAAACAGGACAATGTGTTTTCTGATACCGGTTTTGTTTCTTAAATTTAAAGTTGACTATTTTACTCAACTCATATTAAAATCTCATTATTTTCATTACGCAAACAAAAGGAAACTACAAATGACCTTCGGTGAGAAACTAAGGTTGCTTAGAAAATCAAAAGATATGAACCTTCAAGAAGTCGCTGTCTGCTTAAGAGTTGATAAGTCTTACATTAGTCAGCTTGAACACACTAAAGCAAAACCTTCAGAAAAATTCATAAA
>JACQFA010000061.1 GCA_016200255.1 Nitrospirota bacterium
GACTACAACCGATTCCGGCCGCACAGCTCGTTGGACGATCTGACCCCGGAAGAATTTGCCAACCGGAGTGCGGCCATGCTACAAACCCAAACATCGGGCTGACTCAACTTCACCCTGGCCCAAAGAATGGGGGAAGGTCACGATAACAATGGTTTCGATCTTCGATTCCCACTGGAAGGAGCGACTCCCCGCAACCAATTTATCCATCTCTCGTCCGTCAGACCCGCTGCGTGCAGGCCGTTCCGCATCAGCGGGTTTTATATTTTATGCGTATCGCCGCTAAAACCGAAAAGCGATGTTTGTGCCCAGCGTAAAGTCCGCCGAGGCTCCCACCGGTTCCACGAAATTTTCAATTCCGTAGAGTTGCCAGAGCATCGAGGGTTTGATGCGGTAATTAAATCCCAGGACGGTTTCTGCGGCTCCGTTGTCCAACAGATGGGCTCCCGCGCGACGGAACGGAGTCGTATAAACATCCCATTGTCCTACGATGGAGAAGGAGGGGGTCGCCAAAAACTCCAAAGCCAGCGCGGCGGAATAGATCGGAACCAAGGTCAAATCGGTCTTTCCAAAATGACCGCCGGGAACAACTCCGGTTTGATTTAAATAAAAGACCCATCGGCGGGACAAGGTTTTCTGGAGAACAAAACTGATACCCACATCCGGCGTGCCGCTGCCGAATGCCTTATCAAAATCCCCCCGTTGGAAGCTTAATCGCTCCGCGCAGCGCGACGGCTGGTTGACCGGAACCTTCCGCGAGGACGATATATTTCCCGCTGAAAACCAAGTCCCCTAGCCCGAATTGATGATCCTCACCCGATAAAATGATTTCTCCGTCCCGCCGGATTGTATATCCCCCAAACGAGCCGTCGGTAAAGCGGATGCGATCCAGGCTTCGACTTCTGAAGGCGCCTTCCATGCTCATGATAAACGGATCCAATAAACCTTCATTTCTGTGATAGTACGGAATCTCCAGCCCGATTTCCAAACGATCCGTAAAACCATACTTGACATGCAACGCCGCACGGAATGTTTCAAATTTCAGTAGGGCATCGACACGTGAGGTCGATTCGATCAAGATGGTGTTGCTTTCCGCCACTTCAAGACTGAAACCATACGAACCCCGGGAAAGCGTCGTCGCCTTTTCGGCGGGAAGAGAGAGGAATAAAAGCTGGACGGGATTGTAATTGCGATTGGGAAAAGGGCCGCCTCCTTCCCATAATTGCTCCGCCAGGGAAAAACCGGCCGGGTCCATCATCCATAGAATCCAGAAAAAAAGGAAGCATACATTAAATCGCCGGGGGAAAAAGAATCCCCCCGATAGACCCTCTCGGTTAAAATCAACTGGAGCCATTTTCCCTCTTTTATTTTATTGTACTTGATTGTTTGAACGTTTGGCTACACTCTTCCCTTGACGAAGCAATTTACGGCAGCGTATTCTGAACGATATGACGCAGGAAATGACGCACAAGCATACCAACCGTCTCATCCACGAGACCAGCCCTTATCTGCTTCAACACGCCCATAATCCGGTGGATTGGCATCCCTGGGGAGAGGACGCGCTTCGACGGGCCAAAGAAGAGGACAGGCCGATCCTGCTCAGTATCGGCTACTCGGCCTGCCACTGGTGCCATGTGATGGAGCGCGAATCGTTCGAAAACGAAGAGACCGCCCGAACCATGAACGAGCATTTCGTCTGCATCAAAGTCGATCGTGAGGAGCGGCCGGACCTGGACGAGATTTATATGGCTGCCACGATCGCGATGAACAACGGACAGGGCGGCTGGCCGATGACCGTCTTTCTCGCGCCGGACCAGCTTCCGTTCTACGCCGGGACCTATTTCCCGCCGGAGGACCGATACGGCCGGCCCGGCTTCGGCAGCCTGCTTTCAAAAATCGCCGAGCTATGGACGGCCGACCGTCAAGCGCTGCTGCAGCAGGGCGCGAACCTCACGGAGCATCTCCGCCGGCAGGCCGTTTCGATGCCGGCCCAAGCGGTGGGTAATGAGGCGATCGACGAGGCCGCGACGCTTCTCGCGCGTGAGTTTGATCCGGTCCATGGAGGATTCGGCCCCGCGCCGAAATTCCCGCCCGCGACCGCGCTTTCCTTTTTGCTTCGCGTCCATCGCCGCACGGGCGATCCCGAACTGCTCAAAATCGTGCGCGTGACACTCGATGCGATGGCGCAGGGCGGGATGTACGACCAGATCGGCGGCGGGTTCGCGCGCTACTCCACCGATGAGCGCTGGCTCGTTCCGCATTTCGAAAAGATGCTTTACGACAATGCGCTTCTGGCCAAAATTTATCTTGAGGCTTATCAGGTCACGAAGGAGCCGCTCTACAAACGGATCGCTACCGAGATTCTGGATTACGAAATCAGCGAGATGACCTCGCCGGAGGGCGGCTTCTATTCCTCGACGGACGCCGATTCGGAGGGCGAAGAGGGAAAATTCTTTGTCTGGACTCCAGAGGAAGTCAAAACAGTTTTGGGCGAGGAAGAGGCCAAACGGTTCTGCGCCTATTACGATATTACCGAAGCGGGCAACTGGGAAGGGAAAAACATTCCCAATATTCCCCGTCCGCTGGAGCAGATCGCTTCACGGCTTGAAATCAGCCCCGATGCGTTGCAGGCTTCGATGGAGTCCTCCCGAAAAAAACTTTACGAGGCGCGGCGAAAACGCGTTCCTCCCGGTCTGGACGACAAGGTATTGACCGCCTGGAACGGCCTGATGATCGGCGCGCTGGCCGAAGGGGCGCGAATCCTGGGCGGTCCGATCTATCTTGCCGCGGCCGAACGCGCGGCCGATTTCATCTTACAAACGCTTCGAACCCCCGACGGCCGGCTGCTCCGCACCTACCGGGCCGGAAAAGCCCATCTGAATGCCTACCTGGACGACTACGCTTATCTCTGCGGAGGTTTGATCAATCTTTACGAGGCCGGGGGGCCGGTGCGGTATCTCAACGAGGCGGCGGGGCTGGCCGATCGGATCTTAAAGGATTTCGGCGCCGAGGATGGCGGCGGATTTTACAACACGTCGCGGGACCATGAGCGGTTGATTCTCCGCCATCGGGAAGGGTACGACGGCGCCGTGCCGAACGCAAACGCCTCGGCTGCGATGGCATTGGCGCGACTGGCGGCTCATTTCAATCGTGAGGATTTTCGGAAGGCCGCGGCCTCGGCCGTGACGGCCTACGGCGCGGTGATTGATCGCTTCGCCCGCGCCTTTTGCAAATCGCTGGCCGTGGTGGATTTTTTACTGGAAGGGCCGACCGAGATCGCGGTCGTTGGAAAACCCGGTGAGGCGGCCTATGAAACCCTTCGCCGCGAAGTGGATGCGCGTTATCTGCCGAATCGTATTCTGGCCCATCTTGATCCAGCCGCGGAATCAAAAGAGCGTTTAAAGCTTCCGCTTCTCGAAGGGAAAGAATTGGTTCATGGGAACGCCGCGCTGTATCTCTGTTACAACTTCACCTGCCAGGCGCCGATCACCGATCCGGCCCGAGTCGGTCCGGCCCTCGACGCGCACCAAGAGCGTCTCAAATTAACACGCCGCGGTTTGCTTTAGCGTTGAATTTTATCGCTCTACCGTCCTTATTAAACTACAACCTATTTTGGCTTGACACTGCTTTGGGTCTGTCTTGACTAATGATGAGCACTGGAGTATTCTTTTCATGACCATGAGCCGAACACCATTGAGGCTATTCCTTTCGGTCCTGCTTTTATCGACCGTGACGGGGGCCTGGGCACAGGACTCTTCAAAACCGGTCAGCCCGGAAGCTCGTCCAACCCAAAAGCTGATCGGTATTGTCGAAGGAGACCCGGAAGGCGCCAGAGCCATCTTGGAAAATATCCAGACGAAGGAGCAGAAGCTCTATCGGATAGGTGACTCCATCGATGGGGCGATCCTGATCGAAATCAAGCGCCGGGAGATCCTGCTCCGGCGAGGACAGGAAATCACGGCGGTCCGTGTCACCGGAGGAAGTCCGGACGAAAGGAAGATAGACGAGAAAAGCCCCAACCAGAAAAAACTGTCCGGGATTCCCGTGCCGGTCGGGATCAGCGATCCCCGTCAAGCCATCAGTCAGGTTCTATCGCAGCAGGTGGCTCCCTATGACTCACAGGTTGTCAAGAAACCCGTGCCGCGCACAACCATCAGCCAATTTGTGGACGGTTTTCAGAAACAGATGGCCGATCCGGCGTTGTTCGTGAAGACCTCCCTGGGCCCCGCGCTCAGCATGGAACATGTCGACCCTGAAGTCCTCAACAGCCTCGGCCTGAAGCCGACCGATATGATCGTGGGGGTCAGCGGGATGAGCCTTGATTCTCCCGAGCGCCTCGGAGAAATTTTTGATATCCTGGGCCGGGCCAAGATCTCAAACCTTTCAGTCCTCCGGGATAAAACCGTCGAACCTCTCGCCTACGAAGTACAGCAATAATCTCTCAATAAAACGACCGCTTACTCCCTACGCTTTAAGATCCTTTGGCGGCCTTTTCACTATAGGTCTGTAGAAAATCCGTGATGCTCTTTTCTTCATCCGGCGTCAGACCGGCTCCCGCGCTCATCCGCTTCACCGTGGGACCCCAATCCCGTCGGTTCACGGGGACCATCCAAAGCGTGTGAGGGGTCATGTTGATCAGGGGATCGGTCCAGCCGTGGCAGGTGTTGCATTTTTTGAATGCGGGGGGAGGGGTGATCTTCGCTGTAACGCTTTTTCGGGCCGCTTCATCTTCCTGGTTCAAGGCGGCGATGATCTGTTCCGCCGTTTGATGCGCCCCCAAGGGGAGGATCTTCCAGGTCTCGCCGGCGTCGCTCGATTTGAATATCCAATGGCCGTAAGAGCCGGCGTAAAGGGTGTTGGGATCGCGCGGATCGATCGCCAGTGCGCGGATGTCTTTGTCGATATCGGCGAGACCGGCATTGATCTCCCTCCAGTTTTGGCCCCCGTCGATGCTTTTTAGAACGCCCCGCCCGCTGGTCGCTAGGTATAGAATTTTCGAATCGACGGGATCAAACTGAATCGACCGGACCCGCTCCTGGTCAAGTGTCTTGTCCAATCGGGACCACGTCTTTCCGCCGTCTTCGCTGACAAAGAGTCCCCCCTCATGAAGCGTCTCAATGGCGCCTCGACGGTAAACGGCGGCATACAGCTTTTGCGTTTTTGGATGATAGGCGACGGCGGAGATCTGTTTTCCGGCAAACGGCTCTCCCACCGGAACCCAACCGGCGTCCCCTTCTTTTCGCGTAAAGAGGCCCTGCTTCGAGGCCGCGTAAAGGGTCACGGGATGAGTCGGAATCACGCTCAGTCCGATAAAATCAAAACCATTCGTGAAGGTGTCCCCCTGATTAAAAGCGGTCCACCTTCTTCCCCCCTTCTCGACCTTGTAGATCCCCCGCGTGGTCACGGCGAAGACCGAGCCCGCCTCGGTTGGATGGGCCAGCAACAAATCGATCTCGGTATTCTGCAGACCGTTGTTTATTTCAATCCAGGCGTCCCCTCCATTTTGGCTGACGTAGAGGCCGGCGCAGCCGTCCGCAAGATAAAGCCGCGTGCGATCATCCGGATCAAAGAGAATATGGGTAAAGGAAAAACTTTTAAATCCCTTGTTGATCTGGGTCCAACTTTGCCCTCCATCGATGCTTTTCAGTACACCGATACTGAAGGCCGTTGTCGCATAAAGGGTCTGGGAATCTTTCGGATCGATGGCGATGTGGGTGACAAAGAGACCTTCCTCTTTTGGACTCCCGGCCCAGGCGATCCCGCCCAGTGCCGTGAGGAGTCCGATCACGGAACCCCATAGGAGACCTTTCATGGCGTGCCTCCATATTGAGCGCTATAGGCGTTGAGGAAGTCGGCGATGACCTTTTCATCATCGGGGGTCAGGCCGGCTCCTTTGCTCATTCGCTTTACGGTGAAACTCCAATTCCGTTTATTGGGAGGGACGAGCCAGAAGCCATTAACCGTGTTGAGATAGGGATCGGTCCAGCCGTGACATTTGTTGCATTTGGCAAAAACCTGGGGGGGCGTGATCTCCGGCTTTTTGCGATTCGGGTCCGGCGTGGTCAGTTGGGCGATGATGGCTTTGGAGTCCAGTGCCGGGATGTTTGCCAGCAGCGTCCAGGTGGCAGCCCGATCGGTCGATTTGAAGATCCCCTCCCCGTGCGCGCCGGTATAGAGCGTTTCGGGATTTGTCGGATCGAGGACCAATGCCCGAAGATCGGTCGCCGTCAACCCCTGATTCGATTCCTTCCAGGTCGCGCCGCCGTCGGAGCTGACCAGAACCCCTCGGTTTGAGGTGGCAATGTAGAGGCGTTGCGGGTCGGCCGGATCGAATCGAATCACACGCACCCAATCGCGTTCAAGCCCCGAATCGACCCGTTTCCAATGGCGGCCGAAATCCTCGCTGACAAAGAGCCCGCCCCCCAGCAAGGTATTGCCGTTTCGAAAGGCGGCCGCGTAGAGACGTTTGCCGGTCGGGTCAACCGCCAGTGCGCTGATCATTTTTTCTTCGAGTTCCTTGGAAGCCAGCCGCCACGCCGGATCGCCCTCGGCCCGCACGTAAAGTCCGCGCTTGGAGGCAAGAAAAAAACGATCGGGATTGCCCGGCATGATGACGATATTTTGAAATTCTTGGCTCGTTGTAAAGTTATCTCCCTGGTTCCAGGCTTCCCAATGCGTGCCGCCATCCGGAGTCCGATAGGTACCGGTGGCGGAGACGACATAAATTTTTTCCGGATCATTCGGATGAAGGAACATCTGGCCGATATCGGTATCCTGAAAACCGTTATTTCTCTCGACCCAATGCGCGCCCCCATCCACGCTCTTGTAGAGTCCCCCGCCGCCTGCGCCGAGATACACCACGTTCATATCCTTGGGATGAAGCGCAAAGTGATAGAGCGAATAGCTCTTGATCCCGTTGTTGATCAAGGCCCAATGCTGCCCGCCGTCCGTGCTCTTGAGCACGCCGAGGCTGTAGGTGGTAACGGCGTAGATGATTTTGGGGTCAAGAGGATGAACGGCGACTTGAGTCACGAAGATATCGCTTCGCTCCGTCGCCTGGGAAGTGAGGGCCGCGAGATGGATTAAGAGGAACGACAAAACCACAAGGGAACTTTTTGACATGACTCACCCTTTCCTGGTATAATTTTCGAGAAACGTCAGAATCTCTTCCAGATCCTCAGATCGAATGCCGGCTCCATCGCTCATCCGAGCGACCGTTCTCCTCCAATCCCGCTCGTTGGCCGCCACCCGCCAAGGGGTCGGCTTCTGATTGAGATTCGGATCGGTCCAACCATGGCACCGATTGCATATCCGGAATGCCGCCGGTGGCGCGGGCTTGGGTTCCTTGCCTTTTGATTGCGCGTCGAGCATGGCCAGTTGCCGGTCGAGTGGTTCATAGGGAAGACGGCTCATCGGAAGCCAGGTGCCTCCGGCATCGACCGATTTGAAGAGACCGGCGCCGTGCATCCCTGCGAAGAGGATATTCGCATCTTGGGGACTGACCGACAGAGCCCGAACATCCAAATCCGTCAAGCCGGTGTTGATTTTCTCCCACGACCTTCCTGCATCCCGGCTCTTCAGTATCCCGAGGCCGCTGGTCGCGGCGTAGACGATCTTCGGTTCGGATGGAGTGGAAACCAGCGCGCGAATCCAGACCTTGTCCAAGCCGGTTCCGGAGGAGGTCCAGGATGCGCCCTGATCCCGGCTGAGATAAATCCCCCCCGAGTTTACCGTTCCGGCGAATAGATCAAGGGAGTGAGGCCGGCTCATCAGCGCCGTCACTCGTTTGCCCCGCATCGCCTCGACCTCCGTCCAGCCCGGCGTTCCAGGAACCTTTTTGTGCAGTCCCTGCTCCGTCCCGACCCAAAGGGTGGAGGGATCGAATCCCACCGTCGCGAGGCTCTGAAATTGAGGGCTGTTTGAGAAGGAGAGACCGTCGGTGATGGATCTCCAGATCGTCTCATCGGCCCGGCGTTCGTAAAGATCGGTCGAGGTTCCGATATAAATTCTTTCAATTGATTTATCCTGATCCGCTTGCAATACGATCACGCCGACCGCCGTGTTATCCAAACCGTCATTGACCTCGCGCCATGACTCGCCGCCGTCGTCGCTCTGGTAGAAACCGGCACCCCAGGCCGCGGCGTAGACCCGATGGGGTACAACGAGAGAAACCTTTACGTCATAGATCAATTCGGTCTTAATTCCGTTATTGATGAATTTCCAGCGGCTCCCCCCGTCCATACTTTTGATCAGTCCCTGATTATCGGTGGCGACATAGAAGATCTCCGGGTTTTTCGGATCAATAGCGATGGCCCGTATGAAGTGATAAGATTGTTCGGCGGCCGAGGCGGGCGGATCGTTCTGCGGCGTTAGAAGGACGGAAAAGAGGGAAAAAACCACGATGTTTAAGATTACGGCCACAGTGATCTTTTGTAACATCCTGCGGGGTGACTGTCAAGGTGAAACAACGAGGGCCTGCCGATTTCGGCAGGCCCTCGCGTCAATGGATCACTGCTTGTTTTAGATTGTCGTTTAGTGCACCGCAAGCGTCCCCGACGCGGCCAGACCGTTGTTGGTCTCGTTGCTCTCCGGGGTCGTATTTAGATAATCGGCATAGGCGCCGACATAGTAGGTCCCTGCGGCAATGGAAGTGCCGACGGTTATTGAAACGGTCGCGGTCAAAGAGGCGCCGGCGGCCAAACTGTTGTACGTGTTGGACGATCCAATGAGCTTATCGGCCGTGGTGATCACATTGTCGGTCGAAAGATACAAACCGACCCTGAATGACGAGGCCGCGCTCGGCCCCTGATTTTTCACCGTGAAGGTGATGCTGAGCGTCGCAGGCCGGGTGAGCGAAGACGGAGTGAAGCTGGTTGCGGTGATGATCAGATCGGGCGGGGAGATGGTGATGATCCCGCTGGTATTCGTGAAGGTGTTGTTGTTCTCGATCGACTCCGGAACCGTGTTGGTATAGTCGGCATTCGCCTGGAGATAGAAGGGCCCTCCATAGGCGCCGGACGGAATCTTGAGGGAAACCGTCGCGGTCGAGGAAGCCCCGGCAGCCAGAGAGGAAATGCTGCGCGTTCCCAGGAAGTTTGGCTTGCCTGCGCCGGTTGGCATCAGGTAATAGCCGATGTAGAAGGGACCAGACGGCCCGCTTCCCTGGTTTTTCACCGTATCGGTGATCGAGATGGTGGCGCCGGGAAGGACGGTGGTCCCGATTGCCGTGCTGGTGACGGCCGTCTCGATCAGATCAGCCACAATGACACTCTCTGTTCCACTCGTCGGCGTCTTGTTGTTATCTTCATTCGCCTCCGCGATCTGCTGGTTGGCATCGGCAAAGGCGAAGACATAGTAATTGCCCGCCGCAACCGTGGTTGGAGAGACGGTGAACGTGCTGGTCGCCGTGTTGATCGCGGCTGCGTTGAATGGCCCGGCGATCGATCGAGAGCCGATATAGACCGCCGTCGCGCTGTTGAAGGTGTTGGTCGGGGAAAAGTAATAGTTGATCACAAAACTCCCCGATTTATATCCCCCGATGTTGGCGACCGTATCGGTGATCGAGATATTGTTGAGGACCGAGAGATTGACCGGCGAGTTGGCCGAGATCGACGTGATCGTCAGATCGGGCGCCGTAAGCGAGATCGGCGTCCCTCCGGTGATGGAACGGACGGCGGGTGAGGAGGCGACCATCATGGGTTGGGACGGTGTGGTAATTGTGATCACGAACGCCAGTGTCGTCATATCCATGACGTTGACATGGGCCACACCGGTTGTTTGCGACGAAAGATACGCCTTGGAGCCGTCCGCATTGAACGCGATTGATCCCACGACATCCGAAATATTCAGGCCGCTGTTGCCGGTGGGCTGGAGAGTGGAGGTGTCAAAGAGGGTCACCGAACTCCAGCAGGAAAGGGCCACGGCCGTGCCGTCCGGCAACACGGCAACCGCATTGTATTGGTAACAAGTACCGCTTCCCGTCGGATCAAGCGCCGGCTTGGAGCTCGTCACGACGCCGTTTGCAATGGTGTCCAAAATTTGAATGGTCCCGTTGGCGGCGACATAGGCGTAGCCTCCGAGCGGGTTCATCGCGATATGCTGTCCGCCCACATGGACCGATCCGCTCATCAGCGGCAAGAGGATATTCGCGACCACGCTGTTGTTTGAGGTCTGGATCACGGCGATATACCCGTTGGCGGCGGCCGGCCACCCCTGCGGCGCATCGACAACGGCGTAGAGGCTTCCGCCGTCCGGCGTGATCGCCAGATCGAGCGGGCCGTAAATTTCACCGCTGATGTTCTGGCCCAACGGGATCGTCGCGGTGATCGTGTTGTTGGAGGTGTTGATCACATAGATCTTCATCGCGTCGTGATTGGCCACGTAGAGGACGTTGCTCCCCGGGCCAACGATGGCGGACATGGAGCCGGTGGTCGGATCGGGAAGTGTGATCGTAGCGGTGACGGTTTGAGTAGCGCGGGTGATCACCGAGACCGTGCTGTCGCTGTTCACGGCATAGACCAGCTTGGCATCGGGTGACGGAGCGACCGCCTGCGGATTGCTCCCCACGGCAACCGTTGCCGTAATGGTATTGGTCGCCGGATCGATCACCGACACGTTATTGGCGGCGCCGTTCGCCGAGTAGATCAAGGTCGGCGGCACGGCAGGCGCGGTGGTGGTCGTCACGGTCGCCACGGCCATCTTGTGGGTATAGCCGCTCCCGATCGCAACCGAGTTGAGAACACTCAACGTCGTGGTATCGACAATATAGAGGAGGTCTGGACAAGTGGTTGCCGCTCCGCAATAGGCGGCGACGAATAGCTTAGAACCGTCCGCACTGATTCCCGACCCTGTCGGTTGATATATTCCAAATAAACCTGTGGCTGATTTGGTCACCTTCAGGGTGGCGGTGTCCAATACGGCGACGATAAAATCATAATTCGAATTGATCTGAGGGGTGTAGACCGCCGACCCGTCGGCCGTTACGACCACACTCGGCGAGCCGTACAATCCCGCCACTGCAGTGGCCGTTCCGGTCGGCTGAACCATCGAAAATCCGCCACCGGATCCGCCGGTCGAATAGAGTCCAGGAATCCAGGCCCGTCCGTCCGGACCGGCCGCCACCGCATTGGCGCCGGGGCCGTATGGGGAGTAACCGGGAAGGGTTATCGGAGTCACGGTCGTGGCACCGGAGGGATTCTCAGCGCTCGCCGCGTCAATCATGAGCGTCGTCGAGTCGTAACTCCCGGCGACGACATAGATCTCTTTGCCGTCTCCGGAGACGGCGAGATCGGCACAGCCAGCCAGATAGCACTGAGACAGCGTGGTTGATTTAATGATGGAGAGATTCGCGGTTGAGAATGTATAGAGCATATTGGGCCATTGCAGTCCGAAGAGATAAAGGCCGTCCGGCGAGATCGCAAGCCGCACCTGCACGCCGCTGCCGTTGGGAGCAAAACCGGGAACCGTGTTCTTAATCGTATTGGTGGCGGTGTCGATGACGAACAGATCCGCGCTGGTCGCATAAGCCGACGCGTATACAGTTTTTCCATCCGGTGACGCGGCGATTCCAAAGGGTGTTTCATTCAGGAAGATCGTGGTTTGGAGTGAACCCTTATCCACATTCACGACCGAGATCGTGCCGGAGTTTTCATCCAAGACATAGGCAAAGGTCGCCGTGGTGGTGCCACCGCCACAACTAAGGCAGTTAACTGTTCTGAACGAGGGCGTATCGAAACTATATTTGACCGTCTTCCCGTCCGCGCCGGTCGATTGGTACTGAAAATAATATTTGGTCGAGGCCTTGAGTCCGGTCAGGGTCACGGCATGCGTCCCAGTCATGGTTGAATCGGACGCCTGACTGGTCAGCGCAGTCGCGCTGGTGCCGTAGAAGACGACACTATCGGCCGGGCCGTCTTCCCATCCGCTCAATGATGTGCTCCAGGTAATCGTAGCCGAGGTGTCCTTGATGTTGACGACCGCCGGGCCTGACAGGATCACCCCCGTGCAGGTGCTGCAATAATTCATGTTCAAGTAGCCGGGCACAGTGTTTATCGCGCTCGGATCGGCCCCCTTGGTGATCATGGCATTGACGGTTGATGTCCAATCGGCCTGTTTCGGGTCCAAGATATGGCGAAAGGTGGCGGAGTTGAGCGTGATGAACCGGTCGGTGCCGTTGCGGTTGCCGCCCTGGATCTGGATGGTGTGGCAGGCGTTACAATATTTGATGGCCGGATCCTCCGCGCAGGGCGCCGTCGCGCCCGTTCCGCAACCGCCGGCCGCCTTGACCGGGGATGGGATGAGGGCGGCAAATGTCGACAGTCCGATCAACATCAACAACACGAACCCTGTTTTCCTCAGCATCATCGTCGCCTTGTTCTGCATTTTAAATCTCCCAAACAGAAAGGTTAGGTGCATCTGAACCGGTATCTGAAAATAAAACCGTGTACTAATGTATAAGAATGTATAAGATAGGGATGGAGAAATGTGACAAAACGAATTCTGGATCGTCTAATATAGCTACTAGTTGCGCGTTTTAACATGTCCTTTAACACGTGTCAAGAAAAAAAGTGCCACAAGCCTGTCGGACAGTGATGTTCCACAATCAAACATGTAGGAAATCAGGTTCAAAATACTATCAAGGGTACTATTTTGATTGACTGCGCAAAACAACCCGACTAAGATGACTCAAAATCGATCGAAAAATTCACGGCCAAACGTCTCAACGATACCGCCCCTTAGGATAGTCATGACAGCCGGTCGACAACTCTGCGTTGGAATCATTGCCCTTCTATTGGTCACCGGCCCGGGCTTCACGGCGTTCGCGGCCGAGAATGCGGCCGAAGGAACGTTTGTGATTCACCAGATTGCCGGAAATCCGTCCAAGGCCTCGGAGGTGTTTGCGGTCACCAGCAACTTCGGTATCTTGAAGAGCGAGGATGCCGGTCTCACCTGGAAGACGGCGAATCACGGCATCAAGAGTTTTACCCATCATGCTCTTGCGATCAACCCGGCTAAATCCCCCCGCCTCTATGTCGGCGGCTGGGGCGGGGGCCTCTCGCGAAGCGATGACGACGGCGCGAACTGGACCGAGATGAACGATCAGTTGGGAAATACGGCTGTGGACGCGATTGCGGTCGATCCAGGAGCGCCCGATCGTCTCTATATCGCCACATCCACTCGGTTCTATCGAACCGATGACGGAGGGAACAGATGGCTTCCTTATGGAGAAGGCCTCCCGCCTTTCCCGGGCGAAACTAAATTTAAAACTCTCCTCCTGCTCCCTGGAACGCCCAAGACTTTATGGCTCGGAACGGCTCAGGGACTTTTTTATCGTGCCGTGGATTCTCCCCGCTGGAGCGAGGAAGACCGGTTTAAAAATATCCGCGTAAGCGCACTGGCCTGTGATGAAAAACTTCGCCGATTATGGGTCGGAACGCTCGGTCAGGGTCTCTTTGTTCGGAGAGAACCGGAAAAGGACTGGAGTTCGATCGAGATCGAGAAGGAGGCATGGATCAACCAAATCGTTCTGGACCCGACCGATTCCGGAATCATTTATGTCGCCACGCGGGGAAAAGGGATTTTCAAATCTACCGACGGCGGAAAATCATGGAGCCCGGCGAATACCGGCCTGGATGATTCCGACATCCGAAGCCTGGCTATTCATCCATTGAACCGCTCCCTCCTGTTTGCCGGAACGACGGCCAAAGGAATTTACCGTTCAACCGACGGCGGCGCCCACTGGAGCCCGTCCCAACCCTTGCCGCCTCTCACCATATCACAGATCATCGAAATGTTGTCCATCCCTTCCCTACCGGCGGCCCGTCCCGCGGTTCCCGCCGCCTTCTCAAAATGCAACGGCTGCCATGGATGGACCGATCCCGCTCTGAATCAAAAAAAAACCTACTGGCGCGTTCCGCCGAACCTTCGGGACTGGGCGGAAACCGTCGTCCGGATGTCGGAGCGGGCCCATTTGACTCCGGATGAAATTTCGAGCGTCTTGAAATTCCTGACATCGTACAGCCGGAAACCGTCCGGATAAAGATGGGACGATCTCAAGCCAACATGACTGTCGCTCTGATCGGGATCATCCTCATGATCACGATCTTATGGGTTCATTCCTTTCCGGCCTTTGGAGAGGAACAGGCCCTCCAGACGATCACCCGACTATGCGGAAGATGCCATGGGCTGACTCTGAATGACCAATGCCTCACCGGCGCGTGTCAAGGGGGCCGCTCGCATGCGATCACACCGCAGCCGTGGGACATGGTGATTCCCTGGATGAAGGCGATGGGCTGCACGATGACCGAATCGGAACAAAAAAGCATGACCGAATACCTCATGCTTCATTACGGAAAGACCTATCTCATTCGGTGGGAACAGGCCGGGGCAGCTTCTGGAGGTTGGAATGTCGTCTCGTTCGGAATATTTCATGACCGGCTTTACGCCGGGATCGAGGGAAGCGGAAGCATCCTCCGCCTGGATGAAAACCCGTCGGGTGGCGGCCCGAGCTGGAAAACAGTCCTTGAGACCCCGAACTATACGGTCTATGGACTGACCCGTTTTCAGGACAAATTCTTTGCCGCAACGAACGATCCAGCCGCCGAGATTTGGACCAGCGCGGATGGAGAACAATGGCACACGAGCGCGCGACTCCCCGAAGAGAGAGGAATCATCAGCATGGGTCTCTTCAAAGGGTCTCTTTATGCCGGAACGACGCGGGCCTCCCTCTACCGATCTTCGGACGGGGTCACGTGGACCCGGCTTGCCGCCTTGCTGCCGAACGCGGGGTCGGCCTTCACGAACTGGGTTCGGTTCATTCTGCCCTTTGATGGGGCGCTCTACGTCGGGATTGAAAAAGCCGGGATTTTCCGGTCGGAAAATGGAACGACCTGGAGCCCGGTCTGGCCCGTCAAAGAAGATCGCCCGCCCAAAGAACCATTTTCCGGAGTTCGCGGCGCGGCCGTTTTCAATGGTGTTCTTTATATCGGAACGACGGGCAGCGGAGAGATCTGGGCCATCGGATCCAAAGCGGGCCCGCGCCCCGTCCGTGTCTTCACGGCCGATCTGAAAACAACGCGCGGATACATCGGATCCATGACGGTCTTCGGAGACTTCCTCTATGCCGGCATCGGGGGGACCGTATTTCGAACGAAAGCCGGCCGGCTTTGGGAGGAGGCCGGCCGGCTCGGGCCGTTCACGATCGAAGCGATGGCCGCCTTCGACCATCAGCTTTACGCCGGGACGACGCTTCCTCCCAATGCCTGGATTTACCGGACAACGGGGCTTGCACCCAAATCCAGCCCGATTCCGACACCGGGAGAATCGAAAAATGACTAAGCAAATCGGCTCGGTCATCCTGCTTATTTTCCTGTCGGTTTCTTCCATGAGAACCGGTAAGGCGACGGCCGAAAGCGGCGGCCCGGAGGGGATTCGTGTCGTCATTGGGAAGGAGATCCCGATTGCCGTCCGATCCGCCGATGAAGAAGAGGATCCCGTCGGCGCCTGGGGCGACAAAGGGTATCTTGTCGTCTGGCAATCGACCCGCAATGGATCGACGCGGATCTACGGCGCCCGATTGACCGGCGACGGACAGATCATCCATCCCAACGGGCAGCCGGATGATTTTCCGGTTTCTCTATCGCCGGCCGATCAACTTTTTTCCTCACTCGCGTGGGGCGAAAAAAATTATCTGGTCGTCTGGCAGGATCTTCGAAGCCATAAGAACTGGGAGATCTATGGAGCGCGGATCGATTCCACCGGCCGCCGGCTTGACACGAACGATATCCCCATCGGCATCGGCGCCGGAAATCGCCGGCATCCCGTCGTGGCCTGGAACGGCCAGAATTTTCTGACGGTCTGGATGGAGGAACGTCCCGGCACCGGCTGGGACATCGTCGGAAGGCGGATCGCCTCCGATGGTAAAATGCTTGGTTCGGATGAAATAATCATCAGCACGGCTGCCGGCGATCAGACCTCTCCCGCAGTGGTCTGGGATGGGAAAAATTATTTCGTGGTCTGGATGGACGGACGCAAAGACCGCGCCCAAGATATTTACGGGACCCGGATCGATCGGAATGGAAAGGTCCTCGATCCGGACGGGATCGTCATTTCCGCCGCGCAGGGCGAGCAGGGCTACCCGGCCCTGGCCTGGAATGGCGAGAATACCGTTGTTGTCTGGGTGGACCGTCGGGACGGCATTCAATATGCCCTCTACGGAACCCGCATCGATCCGAAGGGGACGATCCTGGATCCTCAGGGGGTTCCCTTATCAATGACGCCGCACCTTCATATGTTCCCGGACATTGCCTGCAGGAAAAAAGATTGTCTGGTGGTTTGGGAAGAAGAAATTCCGTCTGGAGAAAAGCGGACCGGGATCCAGAGTATTGTTCGAGATATAAACGGGCTCCGACTAGAGAGCTCGGGTAAGGGCTTGTCCACCGCGCCGATGATCCATCCAATCAGCCTGGCCCCCCGCGCGTTTGGGAACCATTTTTCACGGGTCTCAACCGACGGTCGTCGGTATCTCGTTGTTTGGAAAGATTACCGCTCCGGACTGGCCGCAGGCTTTGGACGTTTTGTTGACATACCGGAGGCTCCGTAAATCATGATGACTCGCGCCGATCAGCGATGGAGATTCCTGCCTGTTGCCTTCGGGCTTCTTGGTCTGGCCCTGACGGCTTGGGCGGAAGAGCCGTTGATGATCAACCAGATCGTGATTGACCCGAAAAATCCGGACCTCCTCTATGCGGCGGCGCGACCGCAAGGCGCACTGAAAAGCATCGACCGGGGAAAGACCTGGATGCCTGCGCGAACCGGCCTGAAAAACACCAGCACCTATCCCCTTGCGATTGATCCATCGAATCCCCAAATTTTGTATCTCGGAACGTTTGGAGGCGGCGTTTACAAAAGCCATGATGGAGGAAAAACCTGGGCTGAAATGAACGAGGGTCTCGGCAACACCAATGTTCATGCCTTGGCCGTCGACCCGGCCCGTCCCGATCGAATCGTGGTCGGGACTTCAACCGGCAATCTTTTCCAAAGTAAAGATGGCGGGGCGCACTGGATGCCGTTCAATCAAGAATTGCCTTCCATGCCGGGAGAGGTATTCGTCACGCTGCGTTTCGATGAAGAACATCCGTCCCGTCTCTATCTCGGCCAGGAAAAGCTTTATCTCCGCGATGCGGACGATTCCTGGAAATTATTCGGAGAGGGATTGCAAGGTGAAACCGTAACCGCCTTCGAGATGGACCCGGTCGGTCATTTAATTTACGCCGGAACGATGAAAAACGGACTTTTTACTTCACGCGACGGCGGCAAAACCTGGGCGCAGACCACGCCGCTTTTCGGCAAGCAATGGATACAGACGATTGTTCTGAACCGCGCCAAACCCGGTCATCTCTATGCCAGTGTGATCGTTAAAGGATTATTTAAAAGCGCCGACCAGGGAAAAACATGGATCAAACTTGAAGGCGGACTTCCTCCGGGGGACGATGTCTTGAGTCTTGCGATTGATCCGAAGGACCCCAACCGGCTTTATGCGGGCACACACAACCAGGGAATATTTCTTTCATCCGACGAGGGCATCACGTGGAGCGCCCCGGTGATCAAGCAGGAACCGGTCGCCGCGATCATCAACTCGCTGTTCTCTTCGGAATCGAACCCCGGCGGCGAACACCCTCTTCCCGGCGCACCGACCGTGCCCGGCGTCTTTAATAAATGCAGCCGCTGTCACGGATGGACCGATCCGGTCCTCAGCCAGAAAAAAACATACTGGCGGGTTCCCCCCAATCGACGGGACTGGCGGGCGACGGTAAAACGGATGAGTCCGGGGGCGGGCCTCACGCCGGAGGAGGAAGAGACCGTCATCTCTTTCTTGAACGGCTACAGCCGGACGGAAACCAAATAAGACGCTAGACTGGATCCATATAGCAATAGGTGAGATTCCTGCCCATCTGTTTCGCCTGGCCAATCGCCTTCTCGGCGCGGAAGATCAGGGCATCGGCCTCTTCCGTCCCGCCCCTCCGCTCGGCCATCCCCACGCTGATCGTCACGGGAAGTCTTTGGCCGTCAAAGACGAAGGCATGATCCGCGACGCGGTTTCGAAGCCGCTCGCCGACAACCCGGGCGCCCATCAGGTTGGTCAGCGGCAGGATGAGGCCGAACGCATCATCGTCATACCGCGCCAGTACATCGGTTGGCCGGACCGCGTTCTTGACCAGACCCGCCAGCTCCCTTAGAACATGATCGCCCGCCGGATGACCCCGGCCGTCGTTGATCTTCTTGAACCCATCGAGATCGATCAGGCCGACCGAAAGGGGGGAATGGAGGTTTTTGCAACGGGTGAGATTGTGATCGAGATAAATACGGAAGGTCTGCTTGTTGAAAAACCCCGTCAAGCCGTCCCGGCGGGACCGCTCGGACGCCTCATCCACGCCCGGGGGCTCAAAGTGGCTGGGCCCCACATATTGGATCATCGCGCTTCCGATCCGGATCAGGTCGCCTTCCTTGAGCCCCGCCTCCCGGATCTGCTCATCGTTACAAAACGTCCCGTTTTTGCTGTCGAGGTCGTGGAGAACAACCGCGCCGTCGGGTTTCCGGACGACCTCGGCATGCTTCCGCGAGATCAGGGTGTCGTCGATCGAAACGTCCGCCCCCTTCTGCCGTCCGATCACGGTGCGATCCTTGGCCAGCGGAAACCTTTCACCGAGCCTCGGACCGGCCACGATCACGAGACAGGCCAGGTGGTAATTGATACTATCCATCCGCCGCCGGGCAAGATGGACCGACCCGGTTGTCGTCTCGTCATCCATCAGAACAACGACCCCTCGGCCTCCTGACGCTCGCTCCACAGAACCTGGTCCAGAAGGACCATCGTTACACCATAGCGTTTCACAAACTGTTTGGACTCGAACCCCATCCGGTGTTCCCGCTGGAGGAGCAGGCGTGTTGTGGGATCGTCCCACTGGATGAACTCGATCGGCCGCTCGCCCAGTGTCTGTGACTGGATCGGCACCTTCCCGTACCGCTCCATGTTTTTCTTCACGAGGGCATCCCAGCGCGTCTCATCAAAAGCGCCTTCCCGGTATTCCACCGTGATCCGGTAAAGCCGGCCGTGCAGGAACCGACAGCCCACGGCGCGGATCTCCGAAACCAGTGAGTCCCGCGCGATCTCAAACGACCGCTCATCCGCAATCAAACCCGGATTCATACCGGTCTGATCGTTGCTTTTCACCGCTTTTTGAAACGCCTCGACTGTCATTCCAAGTTGGACGGAGCCAACGGTGCGGTCGATCGGAACGGCGGCCGGATTCGCCTGCTTCGGGCCGGCCGAGGCAGCGGTTACTGAAAAATCAATCAGCCCGCATAAAATAACAACGCCGATCACGATGCGATATCGCTTCATCCCCGCCGCCTTGGGTCTACCGGCTCCCGTTACTCGATCGTGTAGATGCCGACGACGTAGAACAGAAAGGTCAGGATCAACAGAAACGCGGCCACAAATACTACGACTCTTATATAGGACATCTCAGACCCGTTTTATATCCGTCCGGTTTGTAACGATCATTGACACGGTCGGAGCATATGGTATACTAACTCCGCGTTTTTTACAATCCGCAAACCAGGGACCGCGATGCCCCCCCGCAAACGGATCAAAGCCCCGGCGGAATCCTCCGACCGGGATCAACTTCAAGACCTTCTCTACCGTCAATCGTTCCGTTACAGCGATCAGCCGGTCTTCAAACTCACCTCCGGGCTGATGAGCCGCTATTATGTCGATTGCAAAAAGGTGACGCTCGATCCGAAAGGGGCGACGCTCACCGGCCGGCTCGTCTTCGAACGGATCAAGGCCCTCCGCCCGGAGGGCGTCGGCGGCCTGACGCTGGGGGCCGATCCGATCGCGCTGGCCGTCGCCGTGACCAGTTACCTGGAAGGGCAGCCCATCCCGGCTTTCATCATTCGAAAAGAGCCGAAGGGCCACGGCAGCAAGGCCTGGATCGAAGGCCATCTGCCGGAAGGCGCCGCGGTGGTCGTCGTGGAGGATGTCGTGACGACCGGCGGCTCGACGATCAAGGCGATCGAACGGCTCAAAGCGCACGGCTGCAAGATCCTGCGCGTCGTCGCGCTGGTGGACCGGCAGGAAGGCGGCCGGGAGGCGATCGAAGCGTCGGGTTATCCGCTGGAATCCTTATTCACGGTGGACGACTTCCTGTCGAAGGCCGGCGTCTCCCGCCCTCCGTCGAGCTCTTCCTGATCCTCCTCGCTCGCAGTTGCATTTCATCCCCCGTTGTGTTAAGAGTAAATCTTTCAATTCAGACGGTTAGAGACATTATGGATCACCTGATTGACGAAGCGCGACAGTATATTATGAACACCTACACGCGCCAGCCGCTTGTGATTCACAAGGGGCGGGGAACGCGAGTGTACGATCCGAACGGCAAGGAGTATCTCGACTTCGTCGGCGGCATCGCGGTGAACAATCTGGGCCATTGTCATCCGAGCGTCACGGTCGCCTTCCAAAAACAGGCGCAGCGGCTGGTCCATGTCTCGAATCTGTATTATACCGAACCCCAGGTCAAGCTGGCCCGGCTTCTGGTCGAGCATTCCTTCGCCGACAAGGTTTTTTTCTGCAACAGCGGGACCGAGGCGATCGAGGCCGCGATCAAGCTGGTGCGCAAATATTCCCATGACAAGCACGGACCGGAGCGGCATGAGATCATCACGATGGAGCAGTCCTTTCACGGACGGACGCTGGCGGCCGTTACGGCGACGGCGCAGCCCAAATACCATAAAGGATTCGAACCGCTCGTGCCCGGTTTCCGGTATGTCCCGTATAACGATTTGAAAGCCGTCGCCGATGCCGTCACCGACCGGACGGCCGCGATCCTGGTCGAGCCGGTCCAGGGCGAAGGCGGCGTCCGGATCCCGGACGACAACTACCTCCCCGGCCTGCGAAAATTGTGCGACGAGAAAGGCATTCTCCTAGTATCGGATGAAATCCAGACCGGGATCGGCCGGACGGGCCGGATGTTCTGCTACGAGCATTACGGGATCGAGCCGGATGTCATGGCGCTGGCCAAGGGACTGGGCAGCGGCCTGCCGATCGGCGCGCTCCTGGCCAGGGATACTGTGGCGAAGGCCTTCACTCCCGGGACGCATGCCGCCACCTTCGGCGGAAACCCGCTGGTCTGTGTCGCGGCGATCGCGACAATCGAGGTGCTGCTGGAGGAAGGCTTCGTGCTGGACAACTGCCGCCGGATGGGAGCCTATTTTGTAGAACGGCTGAACTGGCTGAAGCTGCGGCATGCCTGCATCGCGGCGGTACGGGGCCTGGGGCTGCTGGTCGGGATGGAGCTCACGATCGACGGGAAGCCGATCGTTCAGGACTGTCTGGAGGCCGGCATACTGATCAACTGTACGATGGACCGCGTGCTCCGATTCGTCCCCCCGCTGATCATTTTGAAGGAAGATATCGACCTGTTGATCAACCGGCTGGATATTATTTTAAAGCAGAGGGCTGGATGAAACCATCGCACCTGCTCGCCGTCCATGAGATCGCCGCAGGCGATGTGACGGCGCTCCTGGACCGGGCCGACCGCTTGAAGGCGCGGCGCCGTTCCGGCGGCGGCGATCGTCCGTTGGCCGGGAAGACGCTGGGGTTGTTTTTCGAAAAATCCTCGACCCGGACGCGCGTCTCGTTTGAAACGGCCATGAACCAGCTCGGCGGTAACAGCCTCTTTCTTTCCTTGCAGGATTTACAGCTCAAACGGGGCGAGTCGATCGCCGACACGGCCCGCGTCCTGTCACGCTATCTGGATGCGATCGTCATACGGACCTTTGGACATGATCTTCTCGAAGAGTGGGCGGCCGCGGCGGCCATCCCGGTCATCAACGGCCTGACGGACCTTCACCATCCCTGCCAGGCGCTGGGTGATCTGATGACGATCCGCGAACGGTTCGGGACGCTCAAGGGATTGAAGCTGGCCTACATCGGCGATGGAAACAACGTGGCCCATTCACTAATCGAGGCCGCCGCGAAGACCGGGATCGAGATCCATCTGGCCTGTCCGAAGGGTTTCGAGCCCGATCCGCTGATCGTTGCGGCCTCCCGTATCGTCGCAAAACAGACGGGCGGAACGATCGAAATCGGTCGGGAACCGGCGAAGGCGGCCGAGGATGCGGATGTTCTTTACACCGATGTCTGGATCAGCATGGGACAGGAGAAACAGGCCAAAGCAAAGCTTAAAAAATTCAAGCCGTACCAGATCAACGACACGCTGCTCTCGGTCGCAAAACCGTCGGCCGTCGTGATGCACTGTCTCCCCGCACACCGCGGCATGGAGATCACGGCCGATGTCCTAGACGGAAAACAGTCGGTCATCTGGGACCAGGCCGAAAACCGGCTGCATATCCAGAAGGCGATTCTGGAATGGCTGCTGGGGTAAGCGGGGTCAAACCACCCTAAAACAATCACGAGCGGTGAATGGAATCCATCGGACATAGCATGTATTATGAAGAGGTCTTCCGAAAGCTTCAGGGAGCGGGCGTCCGGTTTGTTGTGGTCGGGGGTGTTGCGCTGGTGCTGCACGGCGTCGTAAGATTGACCGTTGACCTCGATCTGATGGTGGAAATGAGCCGGGAGAATCTGACCCGATTCATTGCCGCCATACAAGACATGGGATACCGTCCCAGGCCGCCCGTCAAGGCGGAAGAATTCATCGATCCGGCCAAGCGAAAGAGTTGGAAAAAAGAAAAAGGAATGCGGGTTTTCAGCTTTTTCCATCCGAAGGAACCGGGCAGGCTGATTGACGTTTTTGTGGATGAACCGATCAATTTTACGGAAGTGGAACGAAACAAAAAGATCGTCAAGGCGGAGGGCCTTCAAATCCCCATTGTCTCCTTGGACCATTTGAAGAAACTGAAACGCATCGCCGGCCGGCCTCAAGATCTGGCCGATATTGAAGCGCTTGAAACGCTCAAAGAGATGGGATGACCTAAAATGAAAAGTCCAAAACCCGCGCCAGAAAAGAAACCGTTTGTTTTCCGACTCACAAGGGAAAAGCTTGAGGAGTGCCGCGGGATGTCGCCCGCAGCAAGGCTTCGGTGGCTTGAAGAAGCTAATCACTTTGTTCGAAAACTGGTGAGCCCGGCGCAACTTAAGCGTTGGGAGAAGATATCCGGCCAAGAAAAGGATTGAGCATTCAATGAATAAAAAAATCAAAAAAGTGGTTCTCGCCTACTCGGGCGGGCTGGATACGTCGGTCGCGATCCGGTGGATCAAGGAGAGTTACGGCTGTGAAGTGATCGCGTTCTGCGCCGATCTGGGGCAGGGCGAGGATCTCGGTGCGGTCGAGAAGAAGGCGCTGGCGACCGGTGCGAGCAAGGTTTATATCGAGGATCTCCGCGGGGTGTTCGCGAAGGACTATCTCTTCCCGACGCTCCGTGCGAATGCGGTCTATGAAGGCGGCTATCTTCTTGGGACGTCCATCGCGCGGCCGCTGATCGCAAAGGCCCAGATGGAAGTGGCGAGGCGCGAGAAGGCCGACGCGGTCTCTCATGGGGCGACCGGAAAGGGAAACGACCAGGTCCGGTTCGAGCTGACCTATCTTTCGATCGATCCGTCGATCAAAATCATCGCCCCGTGGCGTGAATGGGAATTCAATTCACGCCAGTCGCTGATCGATTACGCACGGAAATACGAGATACCGGTCACGGCCACGAAGTCCAAACCGTACAGCATGGACCGGAACCTTTTCCATATCAGCTACGAAGGCGGCGTGCTGGAAGATCCCTGGGCCGGGCCGCCGGAGGAGATGTTTGTGATGTCCGTCTCGCCCCGGAAGGCTCCGGACCGGCCGCAGACGATCGAGATCGCCTACGACAGCGGAAATCCGGTTGCCGTGGACGGGAAAAAACTGTCACCGGCCGCACTGATCGGGCGGCTGAATGAACTCGGCGGACTTCACGGCATAGGCCGCGTCGATCTGGTCGAGAACCGGTATGTCGGGATCAAATCCCGTGGCGTCTACGAGACGCCCGGCGGAACGATCTTACAATCGGCCCACCGCGCC
>JACQFA010000062.1 GCA_016200255.1 Nitrospirota bacterium
CCGTCGCCGGTACCGGACTCGGGCCGAAGCCAGAGTGGATATTTTTGATTACATCGAGCGGTTTCACAATCCCAGACGCAGGCGCCGACTTGAAGAAGCTAAACAGAAAGAGTTACTCTTAACTCAACCGTCCGTGGAAACTGGGTAGAACCCGTCTGCCTTCTCGGCAGTTTCGACAGGAGTGAGGCCGCGGGATATCAGCGCACGGTTTATGTAAGCGGCGTACTCTTTGAATTGCAGATCGTTAGCTGAAGTGTCCTTGTTCCCAGGTAGAAGGATGTATTTCGTTCTTGCGGGTGCGGTGAGATCGCTTATCGAGTCAACGTTAACGTGATACCGCAGCGGCTGCATCGTCGCGCAACCCGCCACAGTGAGCAGCAAAAGAAGAACGAAGGCCAACCTTAACGTTTTCATTGGCACCTCATTTCAGTGAGTTCTAACTATAATTAAGTTGATACACTATCCGTGTTCGCAAAACATTGAAGCACCCCGACTTCACAGCGGGGATTGCACTCGCTGTGCGGATTCAATAAGTGATGAGATTCTCCCAGCTTTCCGGGACCATGTCAAGACCTTCCACGATCAACCGTTGCCGACAAACATTGCCGCTTGGAGGCGAAATCTTCAGTCTTTCTTTCCCCCCTTTCAACCCGCCCATTGAATTTTCGACTTACTTCCGTCAAAATAGCACTATTGCCTCGCACGCAGGGTCGGGGGACTTACAATCAAAATAAAATGGGAGAACGCGATGGTCGGATTCGAGAGGAGGTGGAAGCGGGGATTGTCGTTGATACTGTGCGTGATGATGTCCGTGCAGCTCGTCTCGTGCGGTACGATTCTCTATCCTGAACGGGAAGGCCAACGGTCCGGAGAGGTCGATCTGGCGGTGGTCCTGATGGACGGCATCGGACTTTTTTTCTTCATTCTTCCGGGTGTGGTGGCCTTTGCCGTGGATTTCTACACGGGCGCTGTTTACCTTCCTCCCGGTCACCCGAGAAGCCGGCTGAAGGATAGGCATACATCGGAAGCCGGCCCCATCCACGTGGTCAAATTGGACCCGAAACGGTTGAACGCCGAAACGATTTCCAAGATTGTCCTGAAGGAAACCGGATATTCCGTTCGGTTCGATGATCCGGCCCTGACCATCCGGAAAGCGAGTCCGAATGCGGATATTTCCTCCGAACTCATTCTGTTGTCACGGTAAGCGGAGGAACCGATCCGGATCATGCAGATTCGGGATCCGGCATTTGGAAAGGGAGGTTTTTCGGGGTGAATTAATTCCGAATTCCGGGAACACCATACTTAATGATCCGATGTCATCCGCTGGGGTCCAGGTTTCTTGCGGCTATGCGTACAGTGTCCCCAGAATTAGACACGATCATCCGTTGCCGACAAACATTGCCGCTTGGACGCGAAATATTTCAGGACGGATGTGGCGTAGGTTTCGCAGGGGCAATTTTCATCTTGACACGGGGACTAAAAAAATTTAGTGTGAGGGTACTTTTTTTGGGGGGGGCTGGGCCTGCCGCCTCAAAAGGCAATAACTATCATCCATCAAAGGAGGATCAAAATGTCGCTCTACGAGGAAATCGGTGGCGAGGCGTCGATCGATGCCGCTCTGGACAAGTTCTACCCCAAGATACTGGGAGACAAACGGGTGAACTTCCTCTTCAAGGGGGTGGACATGACGCAGCTCAGGAAACATGCGCGCGGGTTTCTCACGATGGCCTTCGGCGGTCCGAACCACTACAAGGGCCGTGATCTTCGCACGGCGCATCAGCGGCCCAGAGGTCAGGGGCTGAACGAAGCGCACTTCGAGGTGTTCATGGGCCACTTCCGTGCGACGCTCGAAGAGCTTGCGGTGCCGCCGGCGAAGATTGCCGAGATCGTGAAAATCGCCGAAGGCGGACGGAACGACGTTCTCAACCGATAAAACGTGTTCAGAACCAGCCGAGGCGCTTGCACGCGCCATACACGAGGTACACGCCAAGGCCGCAGATAAAGAGGCCAAAGATGAGGCGGAGTTGCGGCCCCTTCATTTGGTTCGCGAAGTAGGCGCCCACCCACGAACCAACGAACATGGTCGCGGCAAGAATGACGGCGGCCCGCACATCCACGTTTCCGTGCCGGTAATATTCGAATGCTGCGGCGAGACCGATGGGTGGAAGCAGTACCGCAAGGGACGTTCCCGTTGCCATGTGCTGAGAGAAACCGACCCAATATATCAGCGCCGGGACGATGACGAGGCCTCCACCGATGCCGAAGAGACCCGCCGCGATGCCGCCGAGAAAACCGATAATCACGAATGCGAACCATGGGGGCATCTGGGTTCTCCTTTCGAATGATGTGGCGTCACCAAGCTTCCTGACCGCGTCCAACGATCGCAAAAAGCGAGTAAACTTTCTCACCTTTCCCACGACCTTGTCAAGACCTTCCATGATCAGCCGTTGCCGACAAATACTGCAGGCGCAAGAAAATTGTACTCTAACCCCATTTCCACCACGTCCTATCCTCCGGCAATGGCTCCTATGATTAAAAACGGTTCCTTGCCCGACGCCACTGTATCGGGTAATGGGGCGTCCGGCAACTCGAAAGAGAGATCTTCCCCGCAGGCAAAGAATCGCAGGAACGGTCGACGCTGTTGCGTGACGTGGTCGCGTATGGTTCCGGAGAGCATCGGATACCGGGCTTCGAGCGCGTCGAGTATCGAGCGTTGCGTGACGGGACCTTCGATGTCCAGGCTCACCTCGCCCCCGACGTGAGCCAACGTTCGCAAATGATACGGAAGCACCACCCGAATCACGGGAGTACCTGAACCTCCACCGACAGGACTCCGGGAAGATCCCGGACGATGGGCGCCCACGTGTCGCCGGCATCGGCCGACGCGTACACCTGCCCGCCGGTGGTGCCGAAATAGACGCCGCACTTGTCGAGCGAGTCGACCGCCATCGCATCGCGCAGCACGTCGACGTAGCAGTTGCGCTGCGGGAGGCCTTTCGTAAGCGCTTCCCACTCGCGTCCGCCCGTGCGGCTGCGGTAGACGCGGAGTTTTCCGTCAGGCGGGTAGTGTTCCGAGTCGCTCTTGATCGGGACGACGTAAATCGTTTCCGGCTCGTGCGCGTGAACGTCGATTACGAACCCGAAATCGGTCGGCAGGTTTCCGCTGATCTCCTGCCACGATTCGCCGCCGTTGTCGCTGCGCATGACGTCCCAGTGCTTCTGCATGAACAGCACGTCCGGACGCGACCGGTGCATTGCGATGCGGTGGACGCAGTGGCCCACCTCGGCGTTCGGGTCGGGAATCTGTTGGGACACCAATCCGCGATTGATCGGCCGCCAGGTCCGGCCGGCATCGTCGGTTCGGAACACCCCCGCCGCGGATATGGCGGTGTAAATTCGATCGTGATTTTTCGCGTCGAGAAGGATCGTGTGCAACCCCATGCCTCCGGCGCCGGGCGCCCATTTGGGCCCCGTGCCGTGGCCGCGCAATTCCGCGAGCTCGTGCCAGGTCTGTCCGCCGTCGGTCGTGCGGAAGAGCGCCGCGTCCTCGACGCCGGCGTAGATGGTGTCCGGGTCCGTCAGCGACGGCTCGAGATGCCAGACGCGCTTGAACTCCCACGGGTGCTGACTGCCGTCGTACCACTGGTGCGTGGTGAGGGGCTTGCCGGTCCCGGGGGAGGTGTCGTAGACGAACTTGTTGCTTTCACCCATGGGCATTCCTTCCGGGGTCTTTGTCGGCTCGCCCGGTTTTGTACCGGGCTGGAACCAGGTCCGGCCGCCGTCATCCGAACGCTGAATGATCTGTCCGAACCAGCCGCTGGTCTGCGACACGTATAATCGGTTTGGGTCGACGGGCGAACCTTTGACATGATAAATCTCCCAGCCTCCGAAGTGGGGACCGTCGACATCCCACTTTGCGCGCTTGCCGTCCGATGTCAGTATGAACGCGCCCTTGCGCGTGCCGACCAGAACCCGTACTTTACTCATAATGAATTCTCCTTTCTAATGAATCGGGATCGGGGATTTGGCCTGTCCCCTTTTCTCGGCATTATTGCTCATAGGCCTGCTTCAACTTTTTAATGTCGAGCTTGGTCATCTGAAGCACCGCCTTCATCACTCGTTCCAATTTCTCGGTATCGTTGTCTTGCAACATCTTGTCCATCATGGCGGGAACGATTTGCCAGGATAGGCCGTACTGGTCTTTAAGCCAGCCGCATTGCCCTTTGGCTCCGCCTTCGGAAAGTTTTTCCCAATACCAATCGACTTCCCGCTGCGTCCGGCAGTTCACAATCAACGATATGGCTTCCGTGAATTTGAATATGGGACCGCCGTTCAAGGCCATGAATTCCTGACCGTCAAGCCGGAAGGTAATCGTCATGACCGATCCCTTCGGTCTTCCCGAGACCTTCGCCCCTGATTCTCCGTAGCGGGCCACGGTCAGGATTTTTGAATTCTTAAAAACAGAGATATAAAAGTTTACGGCCTCTTCGGCCTGGCTGTCGAACCACAGGCAGGGAGTGATTCTTTGCATCGCATTTCCTTTCAATCGTTTTAGATCGGCAGGCAAACGAATCTCCGACCTCCGTCCTTCTCACGATCGCTTGTGTTTTTCGACCTGCGCCTTCACGGTCGGGTTGTCCGCGGCCTTCCGTACGTCGGCCGGAAAGTCCGACATCTCGAACACCTGGCGAATCTCGATGACGTCGCCGTCGGCGGCGGGGCAGCATCGGGCCCATCCGACCGCCTCTTCCTTCGATTTCGCCTGGATCATCCAATAGCCGCCGATCACCTCCTTCGCCTCGGTGAACGGCCCGTCGGTCACCTTGGGCTTCCCTCCCGCGAACGCGACGCGCGCGCCCTTCGAGTTTGGCTGAAGCCCGTCGAGGGCGATGAGCGCGCCGGCCTTCGTCAGTTCCTCGTTGAACTTCATCATCTTGGCGACCGCCTCCGCGGGCGGGGCGAATCCTTCCCCCGCTCTTTCTCCGGGCGGAGTGTCCGGTTGGTAGACCTTCGGAATCATAAACATCATGAATCGCATCGTCGTGTCTCCTTTCTTCTGTTCATACTTATTTTGTTATTGAACGCCGCCGTTCGCTTTCACGGATCATGTCGGTCAAGTCTGCGGCCGGGCGGATCTCGAAGGGCCCTCCCCGCACTCCCGGGTGCTTCGACATCAACTGGATGGCGTGATTCAAGTCCTTGGCCTCAAGGATCAGGATTCCGCCCAACTGTTCCTTTGTTTCTGCGTAGGGTCCATCGGTGACGGCTACTCTTCCGTTCTGGAACCGCAAGGTGGTGGCGTTCTGAGGGGGCTGCAGCGCTTCGCCGCCCGCAAAGTGACCGTTCTTCCGAAGCACGTCGTCGTAATCGAAACACCCGTCGACAAAAGCGTTCACTTCTCTTTCGGACATCGCTTCCCACTTCTTCGGATCCATGTATCCAAGGCAGATGTATTTCATGGCTTCCTCCCGCTTGTTATTTAACTGCGATTGCCGTCTACATCCTATAGTCGTTCGGGGGGAGCCGAAATCGACAAGGGGCCGATTATTTTTTTAGCTCATCCAGCCGTCGCTCAAGAAATCGCCGCTCCGGCTCAAGCCGCGTGAGGCCGAGCGCCCGTTTGTAGGAGACGCGGGCTTCGGCCGTTCTTCCCAGTCGCCGGCACAGGTCCGCCCGCGCCGAGTGGGCGAGATGATAGTCCTCCAAGTCGCCGCGCGCCAGTATAGCGTCGATCAGGACCAGGCCGGTCTCCGGCCCGTCCCGCAGCGCTACCGCCACGGCGCGGTTCAGTTCGACCACGGGCGACGGCTCCACGTGCATCAGCACCTCGTACAGTCCCGCGATCCGGGCCCAGTCGGTCGCAGCCGCGTCTGGCGCTTCGGCATGCACCGCCCCGATTGCGGCTTGAAGGGTGTAGGGACCGAATCGTCGCGACGTCAGCGCCCGTTCCACCAGCGCCAATCCCTCTTTGATCTGATCCCGGTTCCAGAGCGAGCGGTCCTGGTTTTCCAACAAAACCATATCGCCCGACGGCGACGTCCGGGCGACGCGACGCGATTCCTGGAGCAGCATCAGCGCGAGGAGTCCAAGGGCTTCGGGCTCGGGCAGCAACTCGATGAGCAGCCGCCCCAGACGTATCGCCTCGCCCGAAAGATCGGACCGGGTCAGCGACGCGCCCGACGACGCGGCATAGCCTTCGTTGAACACGAGATAGATCACCCGCAGCACCGCGTCGAGCCGGTCCGACAGCTCGGCCTGCGCGGGTACCTTATACGGAATGCGCGCGTCGCGGATTTTCGCCTTGGCGCGGACGATGCGCTGCGCCAGCGTGGGCGCGGGGATGAGGAAGGCGCGCGCGATCTCCTCGGTCGTGAGGCCGCAGACCTCGCGCAGTGTGAGGGCGACCTGCGCCTCCGGCGACAGGGCCGGGTGGCAGCAGGTGAAGATCAGCCGCAGTCGGTCGTCCTCGACGCTCTCGCCTTCCCCCGCCGCGGGATCGTCTCCGGCTGCGGCGACCGGCTCGGCGACATCGTCCAGCGCATCAAAACGGGCCTGGCGGCGAATGCCGTCGATGGCTTTAAATCGTCCGGCCGATACCAGCCACGCACGGGGATTGGCCGGCAGGCCGTCGCGCGGCCATTGCTCCAGCGCGGCCCGGAAGGCATCATGCAGCGCTTCCTCGGCCAGGTCGAAGTCGCCGAGGAGGCGGATCAAGGTGGCAAGGACGCGGCGCGACTCGGCGCGGTAAACGGCCTCCACCCTCTCGCGCACGCGCTCAGCGATGTTCTCACTCATCCGTAAAGCTCCCGTCATCAATCATACTGGAATGGTTGTTGACACACGATAGTCGTTCGGGAAAACCCAAAATCGACATTCTGTATAAAATCCTCTCACCTTCCCGGGACCTTGTCAATATCTTTAGCCGTGGCCGACAAACACTGCAGCGGTTGTCGTCCGAATTAGGTCGTAGGGGCGGTTCGCGAACCGCCCCTACCGAACCTTGTCAATCCCCGTCGTCGTCCGCCGCGTCTTCAGCGGCCGCGGCCTGAACGCCGACCTTCGCCTTCGGCGCCGATGCCTTGGCGACCGGAATACGAATCTGCATCTTTCCGTTGAGCGGCAGCGCATCCAGGAGCACCGTCTCGCTTCCGTCGTAATTTCCGAAGGCCGCGCCGATACGGACCCAGAAACTTTTCCCGCCCCGATCCACCACCGTGAAGACATGCCGCACCGCGCGGGCTTCTTTTTTCTTTCCGTTTCCTTCATCCATGGCATCCTCCTTGGGTTGAAAGTTTTGTTCGACGCTCGACATTAAAGAATGCAGGACGGATGCCAGGACATTCATGCACCAAGGTTTCCCATTATCCGGCACGGCTGAACCAGGATTCAGGTCCGTCCCGTCAAAATGCACGTCCGTTCACGGCTGCCTGCCAAACAGTCATTGAAAATTGTTCGGCAAACCGTTAAAGTACGGATATGATCCCGTTGCATGATGACAACCCGACAGAAACGATGCCTATCGTAACGGTTGCACTGATCGCGGCTTGCACCGTCATCTTTTTCTACCAGCTTTCGCTCGGCCCCCGGGCCGAAGAACATTTTGTTTATCAGTACGGGGCGATCCCGGCTGTTCTCTTCGGTCAGGAAGCCCTGCCGCGAGGGATGGCCGCCATCCCGGCACCGTTCAGTCTGATCACCAGCATGTTCCTCCACGGCGGGTTCATGCACCTGATCGGAAACATGTGGTATCTGTGGATCTTTGGAAACAATATCGAGGATGCGATGGGCCACGTCCGGTTCATCGGGTTTTATCTCATCTGCGGCGTGATCGCCGCGATGAGTCACGCACTGACAGACCCCGGCTCGGTGATGCCGATGATCGGCGCGAGCGGCGCAATCTCGGGCGTGCTCGGAGCCTACCTGCTGCTCTATCCGCGCGCGCGCGTTTACGTGCTGATCCCTTTTGGATTTTTCTTCTGGCGGACGTATGTCCCGGCCTTTTTGGTATTGGGCTTCTGGTTTGTGCTTCAACTGATCAGCGGCACGGCGACGGTCGGCGGCGGGGGCGGAGGCGTCGCCTGGTTCGCCCATATCGGAGGATTCCTGGCCGGGATGGTCCTGATCGGTTTCTTCAAACGCCGCTCGGTCCGGTTTTTCAACCCCCCGCCGCGTCGATCCCTCCGGTCGCTTTAGGACGGGCGGGTGATTGCATTACCTTTTCGGTCCGTTTATAATACGCACTGAAGAATTGAGGCGATGATGAAAGAAAAGACCAACGATCAGGCGATCCTGATGATCGCGAACAGCGAAACGGACTCGAACCTCTACTACGCCACGAAATTTCTCGCCCCCGACCCCTTCATTTATATACAGACCAACGGCCGCAAGACGATGGTGATGAGCGACCTGGAGCTGGACCGGGCCAAGGCCCAGGCGAGCGTGAACGAGGTGCTGTCCTATTCGAAAGTCGAGCAGCCGTTGAAAGATAAAGGGCTGGCCGATCCCAAATTAATCGACGTGGTGGACGCCTGTCTGAAAGAGCGCGGCGTGAAGCGGCTTCTCGTCCCCGGAGAGTTCGGTTTCCGTCATGCCAAGGCGCTGCTTGCGAAGGGCTATTCTCTGACGATGAAACCGGACCCCTTCTTCGAGGAGCGCGTGCTGAAATCCTCCGAGGAAGTCTCGGCGATCACCGAGACCCAGCGCGCGACCGAAGCCGCGGTCGGGGCCGCGATCGAGGTGATCCGTGAATCCAGGATCAAAAAAGACGAGCTGCACTGGACCGGCGGCATACTGACGGCCGAGGCGATCAAGAAGATCATCAACGTCAAGCTGATGGAGATGGACTGCATCGCGCAGCACACGATCGTGGCCTGCGGGATTCAGGGATGCGATCCGCATGACGAAGGCTCCGGCCCGCTGCGGCCGAATCAATCCATCGTGATGGACGTCTTCCCCCGGTCGGCCAGAACCCGGTATTACGCCGACATGACGCGTACTGTGGTCAAGGGACGGGCGCCGGACGCGCTTCGAAAATTATACGACACCGTACGCCGCGCGCAGGAAGAGGGAATTTCGATGGTTAAGGACGGCGTGGAAGGCCGGACGATCCATCAAAGGATCGTGACGATCTTCGAGCAGTCGGGTTATGAAACCGGCCCGAAAGACGGCCGGATGCAGGGCTTCTTCCACGGCACCGGCCACGGCGTCGGCCTCGACATACACGAGCCGCCCCGCATCAGCAAGGCGAAATGGACGCTGAAGGCCGGCGAGGTCGTGACGGTCGAGCCGGGGCTGTACTATCCCGAAATCGGCGCGGTCCGGATCGAAGACCTGGTCGTGGTGACGAAGACCGGCTGCACGAACCTCACATTATCCCCAAAAGTGCTGGAGCTGTGACGCAGGGCTACACATTTCCCGAAGATCAGGTCATCTCCGATCTGGTCTTCGAGGCGACGGGCGATACGCCGGCCGAGCTGTTCCAGGCGGCGGGCCTCGCCCTTTTTGAGGTAATGGCCGACACCGGCCGGGTGCATCCGAGAATCCGGAAGGAAATCCGTCTGAAACATGCACAGATCGACCAGCTGCTGTACGACTGGCTTTCGGAGCTGATCTATCTGAAGGACGCGGCAGGGCTTCTCTTCAAAGAGTTCTCGGTTCAATTGACCCAAGACAACGACTGGAGTCTGGTCGCGACCGTACGGGGGGAGCCGATTGATCCAAAGCGGCACGGCCTCCGCGCCGATGCAAAGGCCGTGACCTATCATCAATTCGAAGTGGTCCAGACCGAAACGGGCAGCTGGAAAGCCCGTGTGGTTGTCGATATATAGATACCGGGCGACACGAGCCCCTACAATGAGGCATCATGCAGGTCAATAAGATTACAGATTATGTCTGGGAGATCCCGCCGAGTGAGAAGGAAGGGATGCTCGTCCCGGCGCGGATCTATGCGACCGAAAAGCTGATGAAGGAAATGGATGCGGGCGTGATCGAACAGATCACGAACGTGGCCTGTCTTCCGGGGATCCAGAAATATGCGCTCTGCATGCCGGACGGCCACTGGGGCTATGGATTTCCGATCGGCGGCGTGGCAGCCTTCTCATTGCAGGACGGCGTCATCTCGCCCGGCGGCATCGGCTTCGACATCAATTGCGGGATGCGTCTGATCCGGACCGACCTGACCCTGGCCGACGTCCAGCCTCGGCTCAAGGATTTATTGAACGTACTGTTCAACAAGGTGCCGGCCGGCGTGGGCGCGAAAGGGCTCGTCAAGATCGAGAGAAAAGAGATGGCCGAGGTCATGACGCGCGGCGTAAACTGGTGCATCAAAAAAGGGTACGGCTGGGCGCAGGACCGCGACCGGATCGAGGGCGGCGGATGTCTGCCCGGCGGGGATCCGTCCAAGGTGAGTTCGCAGGCCGTGGAGCGGGGCATCGGCCAGCTCGGCACGCTCGGCTCCGGCAACCATTATCTCGAGATCCAGGTGGCCTCGAACGAGAACATCTACGATGAAAAACTGGCGCGGGCGGTTGGAATCTTCGGCCGGGATCAGATCGTCATCATGGTCCATTGCGGCTCGCGCGGTTTCGGGCATCAGATCGCGACCGACTACCTCCGGGTTTTTGATTCGGCCATGAAAAAATACGGCATCACGGTACGCGACCGGCAACTGGGCTGCGCCCCCTTCCGCTCGCCGGAAGGGCAGGACTACTACAGCGCGATGGCCTGCGCCGCGAACATGGCCTTCGCGAATCGCCAGGTCATCACCCACCGCATCCGCGAAGCCTTCAGCCAGGTCTTCAACGAAGACGCCGAGCGATTGGGATTGGAAACGATCTACGACGTCGCGCATAACGTGGCCAAAGTCGAGACGTACGAGATCAATGGAAAACCGACCGAACTTCTCGTCCACCGCAAGGGTTCGACGCGAAGCTTCGGACCCGGCCGGACCGAGGTCCCGACGCTTTACCGCGATTGGGGCCAGCCGGTGATCGTGGGCGGCTCGATGGAGACGGGGTCCTATCTTTGCGTCGGTACGCAGAAGGCCGAGACCGAAACCTTCGGTTCCACGATGCACGGCGCCGGCCGGACGATGTCCCGCGCAGCGGCCAAACGGATGATCCGCGGAACCGATCTGCAGCGGAGAATGGAAGAGAATGGGATCCTCGTGAAGGCCGTCTCAATGTCGGGCCTGGCCGAAGAGGCCGGCTCGGCCTACAAGGACATTTCCGAAGTCGTTGACACGATGGACACCGTCGGAGTTTCAAAGAAGGTCGTCCGGTTGAAACCGATCGGGAACATTAAAGGATAGCGGTTCCATGCGCGTCACGCTTCACATCCAAAAATTCAATCCTGAAACCGATTCAAAACCGCACGAGGAGCCGTACCGTCTCGACATCGGCCGGGGCACCACGGTGCTCGAGGCGTTGATGCGCCTGAAGAACGAGACGGATGGGACGCTCACCTTCCGGTATGCCTGCCGGAGCGCGATCTGCGGCTCCTGCGCGATGGAAATCAACGGGACTGAAAAACTGGCCTGCATGACGCAGATCCGCCCCGAACTGGAACGGCACGGTGAAGTCCGGGTCGGCCCGCTTAAAAATCTGCCGGTGATCAAGGACCTGGTGGTCGGGATGCAGCCGTTTTGGGAAAAGGTCCGGTCGATCCGGCCGTGGCTCGATCCCCTGCCCCATGAACAGGTCGACCCAATCGCGATGCGGAACGCCTACAAGGCCTTCAACAACGTCGAGGCCTGCATCATGTGCGGGGCCTGCGTCGCGGCCTGCACCGTTTACGAAGTTTCAAAAGGATTCGCCGGGCCCGCGGCGCTGGCGAAGGCTTGGCGGTTTGCGGCCGACCCGCGCGAGGCGGCGGTCGCGGAACGGCTTGAGGGATTGCAGGGAGACGGCGGAATCTGGGACTGCACCCGGTGCAATTACTGCGTCGAGGTCTGTCCCAAGGACGTCAAACCGATGGAGGCGATCATCCTTCTGCGGCGGGCGTCGATCCAGTCCGGTCTGACCCAGACGATGGGCTCACGGCATATCACCAGCTTCGTCGATATCATACGGCATGAAGGCCGGTTGAACGAAGGACTCATGCCGATGAAGGTGATCGGTTTTCGCATCAAGGATTTTTTGCGCATTCTGCCGTTGGGGATCAAAATGTTTCTGAAGGGAAAAGTTCCGTTTCCGTTCAAACTGAAACCGGCCATCCCGGGCATCAAGCAGGTCCGGGCCATCTTTGAAGCGCGCAGCCAAGAAAAGAGGAAGAAGGGATGAAATACGCACTCTACACCGGCTGCGCCGCAAAGGGGGCCTGCCCGGAGCTGTACCAATCCACGATGCATGTTACGAAGCGGCTTGGGATCGAGGTGGTCGAGATGCTGAACGCCTCCTGCTGCGGCGCCGGCGTGATCACCGAGGCCGATCCCGATCTGGCGCTCGCGATCAATGCGCGGACCTTCGCGCAGGCCGAGGCGCTCGGCCTGAACATCATGACGATCTGCGGGACCTGCCAGGGCGTGATGGGCATGGCGAACCACCGGCTCAAAACGGAAGAAGGCCTGCTCGACCGGATCAACTTGATGCTTGCGCCGGAGGGCGTGAAATACAACGGCCGCGTCGAAGTGAAACACCTCCTCTGGATCATCGTCGGGGAAATCGGCGTCGAGGCGCTGCAGCGTCACGTCACCCGGCCGCTGGAAAATCTCCGCATCGCGCCGTTTTACGGCTGTTACATTCTCCGCCCGTCGAAGTATCTCGGCTTTGACGATCCGGAAAACCCGGTCTCGCTTGAGAAAGTGATCTCGGCCCTGAGCGCCCATCCGGTTGATTACGAGGGGAAGACGAAATGCTGCGGATTTCCCCTCGTACTGGAGAAGGAACTGATCGCGATCGGGATGGTCGGCGCAAATTTGAAAGAAGCGAAGGATGAAGGGGCCGACGCCCTCGTGACGCCCTGCCCGCTCTGCCACATGAACCTGGACATCTATCAGGAACGGGCCGGGAAAAAGATCGGAGAAAAACTGGCCCTTCCGATCTTCCATCTCCCCCAGTTGATCGGACTGGCGATGGGATTCACCCCGAAGGAACTCGGACTGCCGCACCACCTGGTCTCGACCGAAAATGTGGTCGAGAAGATCCAGCTCAAGGTCTGATCATGCAGATCTTCGATCTACAAAAAAACCGTAGTTTTTCACCCGACAAACTCAAGAAAAATAATCTGGCCGAAACGGACCGGTTCTTCTGCGACCTGTACTGTCTTGAACCCGGACAGGAGCAGAAACCACATCTCCATGACGCCTCGGACAAGATCTATATCGTGCTGGAAGGCCGGGGACTGTTCCGCATCGGCGCCGAGGAGCGTGACCTGGGCCGGGATCAAGGCGTACTGGCCCCGGCCGGACTCGAACACGGCGTACGGAATATTTCAATGGAACGCTTGACGCTGCTCGTCTTCATGGCGCCCAAACCGTCATGACCGAGCTTCGACCCGACTGCGTCGTAATTCATTATCACGAGATCGCCCTCAAGGGCGACAACCGGCCGATGTTCGTCCGGCGGTTGACGGACAATCTCCGAAAGACCGTACAGGGCCTGGGCAAAATCCGGATTCTGACCCCTCGCGGACGGATTCTTTTATATTTAAATGAAGAAACGCCCTGGCTTATTTTGAGCGAGCGATTGAGCGGGGTTTTCGGCAGCGCCAATTTCTCACCCGCAAACCGCTGTTCAACGGAACCGGAAGCGATCGAGGCGGTCATCGACCGGCTCCTCGACTCGAGAACATTCGAAACATTCCGAATCTCGGCCCGGAGGAGCGATAAAAACCATCCCCTCACCTCGGTGGAATTGAATATCCGGCTGGGACGGCATGTTCAGGACAGGACAAAGGCTCGCGTGGATCTGGAACAACCGGACCTGACGATCCATGTGGAACTTCTCCAGCGCGAGGCGTTGGTCTATTTTGAAAAACTGGCCGGACCAGGCGGGCTGCCGGTGGGTGTCAGCGGCCATGTGCTGAGCCTGATCTCAGGCGGAATCGACTCCCCGGTCGCCTCCTATCTCATGATGAAGCGGGGCTGCACGGTCGGGTTCGTCCATTTTCACGGCCATCCCCATCTGACCAAGGCCTCGCTGGAAAAGGCGGAGGACCTGGTCCGGCATCTGACCCGTCACCAATTCGAGTCGCGCCTCACCGCCGTGGCTTTCGGAGAGATCCAACGATTGATCGTTCTGAGCGTTCCGCCTCCGCTTCGCGTCGTTCTTTACCGGCGGTTCATGATACGAATCGCCGAGGAGATCGCCCATCGGGAACGGGCCAAGGCCATTATCACGGGTGAGAATCTGGGCCAGGTCGCCTCTCAGACGCTGGAGAACCTGACCGTGATTCAAGAGGCCGCGCGCCTTCCGATCCTCCGGCCGTTGATCGGGTTCGATAAAGATGAAATCATCGAGACGGCCAAGGCGATCGGGACCTATTCCACCTCGATTCTTCCGGACCAGGACTGCTGCCGACTCTTCATTCCGCCGCACCCGTCCGTCGCGGCGAAATTGAACGACATCGAAAGAGCGGAACGGAAGCTGGATATTTCAGGGCTCGTCAAAATGGGGCTGGAAACGGTGGAACGGTTCGAATTCGTCTGGCCGTGAGAAACCGATGACCCGATCGCCGAAGATCATCGAGGTCGCCGCCGGGGTCGTGATCCGGGACGGACGCTATCTGATCACGCAGCGGCTTGAAACCTCTCCGCACGGCGGCCTGTGGGAATTCCCCGGCGGCAAGCGCCACCCGGAGGAATCGCTGCGGGACTGTCTCCGCCGCGAGATGAAAGAGGAACTGGATATCACGGTGCAGGTGGGCGAGGAGTTGACGGTGATCCGGCATGACTACCCCGACGTGACCGTAACGCTGCATTTCTACCGCTGCATGATTCTGGACGGAACACTGCGGACCCTGGGCAACCAGGCCTATCGATGGGTGCGTCCCGATGAACTGTCGGAATACTCTTTTCCGGAAGCCAATCAAGTCTTGATCCGAACGTTACAAAATCATCCCTGAGCGGGCAACTGGAGGATATGGACCAGGCGGGTCAACCGGTGAGCCCGTTCCTTGTCTTTCAACTGGCCGTAGACGTAGACCAGATTGCGCAACATGCGGGTCAGAATATCCCGGACCGTGGCCGGAGAGAAATGGCCGGACTGGACTTCGTAGCCGGAATTCAAAAGAAAGCGAATGCATTCATCCCGGGTCAAGATCTGTCCGTTGTTGAAGGCATCTAGAAACAGGCAGAAACCCGCCCCTTCGTACTTCAGCATGAAATGGCCCGGAAGTCCCACCCCCACGATCGAAAGACCTAGGCGCTTTGCAACCAGAAGGTAGACGATCGAAAGGCTGATCGGAATGCCGGCCCGCCGTTCCAGAACACGGTTGAGATAGCTGTTGTCCGGATCGTAATAATTCCGGGTGTTCCCGTGAAATCCCTGCTCCAGAAAAAGGTAGCGGTTGATCTGCCGGACGATCTCTTCAGGACGGCTCTTTTGGGTCAACCGGATGGCGATCTCATCCGAGAGCCGGTCCAGTTCATTGCGGCAGTCGGTCGAATTAAGATCCGGATAACAGAACTGCGCAATCAGAAGGGCGCCTTCTTCGAGATCGAGTTCCGCTTCATCGCGGGTGGCGTAATCCCGAAACCGGTCTTCCAGGTCGTTTTGACGTATTTCTTCCACCACGGTCCGGAGGTGGCGCCGGATATGGGGGTCGGCCGATTCCTGGGCCCGCTCCAGGGAAGGAACGGCGTCCGGCCCGATCTCGATGAGGGTCTGTCGAACGAGATCGACGGTTCGTTCATCCCGGTCCGACAGCAGGGTGAAGATCGCTTTGAGTTGGTGATCGAGGGCTGTACTCATCAACCACTATTATATCAAAAAGACCGCCTTCGTGCAACCTTGACATTTCAATCGTTGTAATCTATGATGAAGCCGCTATCCAATAGAGGAGTAATGATGAAACGCCCCCTGGCCGTGATGATGAATCGAACCGTACGAACGATTCGGAAGGACGCGACGCTTCTGGAGGCGGCCGCCCTGATGCGGGACGTTCGCGTCGGCGCACTGATGGTGGAAGACGACGGCCAACTGGTCGGGGTTGTCAGCGAAACCGATCTGGTTCGCAAGGGAATCGCCGAAGGCCGGGATGTCCGCCAGGAAAAGATCCAGGCGATCATGAGCAGCCCGATCATTACGATCGATATCGACCGCCCGAGCAGCGACGCCAGCGATCTCATGAGCGAGAAAGGCATCCGGCATCTGGCGGTCACGGACAGCGGAAAAATCGTGGGCGTCATTTCGGTGCGGGACCTCCTCCGTTACTATAAGAACTGGGGAGCGTTCTAGCTTTTAATACAGATGAAAAGAAAAGGCCCCGACCAGCGGGGCCTTTTTCATTTGGAATCACTCTGGAACGAGGCGTCTTAGGCGCTTGCGAACTTTCCCGCCATGGGGCCCGATCGCACCTTCCCCCAGGCTTTGGCCGGATCAATCGCCTTTTCCGGATTGATCTTTCCCGCCTTGGCCAGAAGAACTTCCTTGGATTCGGGCCAGGCCGGATCCGGAATGCAGCATTCGTCCACCGGACAGACCGCCGCGCACTGAGGCTCATCAAAATGGCCAACGCATTCGGTGCAACGGTCATACGAGATCACATAAATGCCGTCGCCCACCGCAACGCCTTCCGTCACATTGCACTCTTTGGCTTCCGAAGCGCTCCGATTTTCAAAAATCGCCTCGTTGGGACATTCGGGCAAACAGGCGCCGCAGTTGATACAGTTATCGGCAATCAGTAATGACATAGGCTTTCCCCCTTCTTAATGGTTGGCGCGTTTTGTCGATCAATTTTATCTGCAGATTACAGCCTCATCGCTTCATCGTAGAGGCTCATTCTAGCTTACCGATTTCAACCTAGTCAACACAAATTTAGCCGGGAAATCTTTTTATAACCACTTGTTATCCCACCTGCCGGTGAAACACACGGCTGCTCAGGCCGATGCTGACGGCGTCAAACACCAATAGAACCGCCAAAACCTTGATGAGGCCGCCCCAGGCCCAGCCTCCGATAATGAGGTCCCGGACCGCCTCAATCGCGTAGGTCATGGGGTTGAATCCGGCCAGAAAGGCTATCCATCCGGGCATCGCCTGAATCGGAACAAGGGCCGTGGAGAGAAAGATCAGGGGCAGCGTTAGAAATCCCATCAACGCGAAAAAGTTGCCGTGGCCCTTGATGGCGAAGGCCAGCGTCAGCGAGATCGCGATGAGCCCCAGGCCGAAAAGAAGGCCGACCAGCATGATAAGGGCCAGCCCGAACAGCCCGCTGTGGGGATACACCCCGAACAACAGAAAGGCCACCAGCAGGATAATCAGGATCTGGACCGATGTGATTCCCATGACGAAGATGAAACGGCTATAGATAAGCGAATTGCGGCTGATCGGCGCCGACAGCAGACGCTCCAGAAAACCGCTTTCCTTGTCGAACAGCAGATCGACGCCGCCGGACAGCCCGCTGTTCAAAACCGTCATCACCACCACCCCGGCCGTAAGAAAGGTGATGTAATTCGGCGCCTGAAATCCCGGGATCTGGGCCGTCTTCTGAAAAAGATTTCCGAACAGGATCAGCCAGAACAGCATGGGCTGGATCATCCCGAAGATCATGCTGATCCGCTCACGCGACAGTCGCTTGACCGATCGCATCGTCAAAGCCAGGGTCTCTTGAATCATCGGGTTCATAGTAACGCGCTGTCCTCCTTGATTTTGTGGCCCGTATAAGTGATGAAAACATCCTCCAGCGTCGGGCGCGAGTACTGGATCGCCACGATCGGCCGGTTGTGCCCGTTGATTTTCTGGATCAGCGGGGCCAGCGCCTCTTCGTTCGAGGTGACCCGGATCTCCAGTTCATGACTCGCCGGAGAGATCTTGATCGCATTTACGAACGGCAATTCTTTTTTCAACGATCCTGCCAGTTCGTCCAGACCGTCTTGGTGCGGGCCAAGCTGGATTGTCACACGATCTCCCCCCAAACCTTTTTTCAGACCCTCCGGCGGACCCAGCGCCGCGAGACGCCCCCGATCCAGGATGGCGATCCGGTCACAGAGCTGGTCCGCCTCGTCCAGATAATTCGTCGTCATCAAAATCGTCAGCCCGCCCCGCTGCAACCGGCGGATGTAGTCCCAAACCCGGATTCGGCTTTCGACATCCAGCCCCAGCGTCGGCTCGTCCATCACGAGGATATTTGGATTGGGAATCAGGCCGCAGGCGATGTCGAGCTTTTTCTTCATGCCACCCGAGTAGTTGTTCACCAGATCGTCCGCTTTTTGAGTCAGGTCCACCAGCGCCAGCACCTCCTCGATCCGTTTCTTCGCCTCCGGCCGGGTCAAATGATACAGGTCGGCCACCAGAATCAGATGTTCGCGCCCGGTCAGAAAACGGTCGACCGCTTTTTCCTGCGGAACATATCCGAGCACCTGACGGACCTCCCGGGGCTGCGTGACAACGTCATGGCCCCAGACCCGGACCTGGCCCTCGGTGGGTTTGAGAAGCGTGAGGATCGTCCGGATCGTGGTGGTCTTCCCCGCGCCGTTCGGCCCCAGAAGGCCGAAGACCTCGCCCTTCTCGACATCCAGGGTCAGGTTATCGACGACGGTCTTTTCACCGAAGGTTTTTTTGAAATTACTTGTCTCGATCGCCTTCATAGGTTTATTTGGGCATCCGAAAATAGTTTATGCAAACTCTGCAGTCCGTTGATGATGGACAGTCCCGGTTGAAGGATATGCGCCGACTTGATCTCGTGGATCCGGCCCCGCTTCACGGCCGTGACCGCGTCCCATCCCGGCCGTTGCGCAATCCGTTCGGGCCGCACCTTCTTTCCGCACCAGGAGGCCACGATGATCTCGGGGTCCCGCCGGATCACCTCGTCGGGCCGGACGACGCGGTCCGACGCGGACCGGCATTCACGCAACTCCGGAAAAATATCCTCGCCCCCGGCCAGATCGATCAACTCGCCGACCCATTGAATGCCCGAGATCAGCGGATCGTCCCACTCTTCGAAATAAACCCGCGGCCGGTGTTTGAATCCCGCGGCCGAGGCCCGGACCTGAGCAAAGGCCGCCTCCATCATCGCCATGAGTCGGAGCGCGTCGGCCGGTTTCCCGATGATCGCGCCGATCATCCGGATCGTCTGAAGAATCTCGACGAGGCTCCGCTGGTTTAACGTGATGACGGTCACGCCGCGCCGGATCAGATCCCGCACGGCATCGGCCTGAAGATCGGAGTAGGCCAGCACCAGATCCGGTTTCAAATCCATCACCTTGTCCAGATGGACCGTGGTATAGCCGCCGACCTTTGGTTTTTGTCTCGCCTCGGTCGGCCAGGTGGTGTACCCGCTGATTCCGACGACGCGGTCGCCCGCGCTCAACGCGTACAGGATCTCGGTCGTCTCGGCCGTGAGACAGACGATCCGTTGGGGCCCGCCGACCTCCATCTTTAATTCAAACCTTTTTCCATCGCTTATCCGGCGGACCACCCGGCCTGCAGGCTCGCGGTTTTCTTTTTGACCCGGCCATGTTTCCGATATCGCGTCCTGTCGATGAGTCCGGCGGCGGCAAAGGCCGCCATGCGTTCGGCGCATTTGTTGCACGCCCCGCAATGCATATTCCCCGGAGGTTGAAGGCACGAAAACGTCAACTCCAACGGAAGCGTCCGGCCCCGCTCCATCACCTCCCGCTTGCTCAGATGCGAGAAGGGCGTGAGGATCTCAATCCGGCGGCTCATCGCCCGCTCAACCGACTGCTGGAATCCCGAAAAAAAGTCCGGCGAGCTGTCGGCGAAATGATTCGTCTTGAGCGGGCCCAGCGCGATCGCGTCGATCCCGTTCAGACCGCAGTAAACGGCCGCCTTGGATAAAAGGATCAGGTTGCGGCCGGGCAGATAGACCTCTTCCCATCCCGACCTCTCATCCGGAACGTCCGTGCCGGTCATGCTCCAATGGGCTCCATAGACATCCTGCATTGGGAGGTCGAGAACCTGGAACGGGCCGATCTCCGGCCGGTCCACCGCCCTTAAAAAACGGCGGAGCCAGTACAGTTCCGCCTTTTCCCAGACCAATCCGTTTCGGACGTAGACCGGGATGACCCGCGCGTAGCGTTCGGTCATCGCAACGAGCAGGACGCTGGAGTCCGCGCCGCCGCTGGCCAGCACGCAGACCGTGCCCGATTTTTTCCCCGCCTGTTTTAGGACTGTTTTCGGCGCCAAGGACGATCCTGAGCTATCATGAAATCGTTAAAGGGAATTGCTACTCTACCAGAGGCATGGTTCTAAATCAAGTGACTTGATCCGCTCACCGGCAACCGCAACCTTTGGAATCGGATGCGCCGCAGCATGTCTCTTTCTCGGATGGAGGGCAACAGTCGGCCTGTTCGGTCGGAGGACAACAGGAGGATTTCTTCGTCGCGGTCATGGCGGCCTTGCCGCTGAAGAAACGTCGAAGATCATCCGGAACGTTTCGGAGTTTGTGCGGACGCGCCGGCGGTTTTTGTGATGATGCGACGCCATAGACCTCCCGCAGTATTGCATCTACGATCATCGCCTTCGGGACCTCGGTGTATTCCTTACCCTGGAAAACCCAGACACGGCAATTCACGGGGCCGCTATCGCCGGCACAGGCCTCGCAGGAATCGCAGCGGCTCTCGCGAAACTCAAGCGCAATGTCCTTTCCATTGATCCGGATCGTCGGAGAGGAGAAAAAGCCCAGAGCCTTCGCCTGCGCCTCCGATTCGACGAGAGTCTTCCGGACCGAGACCTCGACGCCCGCAGCTTCCAAGATCCGCGACACTTCCGATAAGGCCTCCTCAAGATTGGCATCGGTTCCCATGCAACGCGTGCAGACGGTGAGATCAACGTAGAGAAACTCGATCTCGATCTTTCGACGAGCCGTAGCGGAAATCGCTTCTTTTTTGCTGGTCTTAGTCATTTTGCATCTCCTTTCTATCCGGGTTTGTCATCTTCATTGACACCCTGATAGACGGAGATGCATCAAAAAGGATGCAAGACAGCGATCTTAGCAGGCGTTGCAGTGATCCTTTTTCCGTTCATAGTCGTAGACCCTGCCGCGCCGGTCAAACTCGTAATGACAGCATTCCAGCATCAGTTCTTTTAGTTTCTGCCGCCCCCTTTGTACACGGGATTTCGCTCCGGGCAAGGAGATCCCCTGTTTTACGGCGATATCTTTTTGCGCGAGTCCTTGCAGTTCGGACAAGATCACCGCTTCACGGTAGGGTTCGGAAAGCTTTTCGATCATCGGCCGCACGCAGCCCGCCAGCTCCTTCATCGCCCGGCCCTCGTCTTTCTCCGAATCGGACAGCCCTTCGGGGAGTTCCTCCATGCGTTTATGGCTGCGATAATAATCAATGATCGTGTTGCGCGTGATTTGATAAAGCCAGCTCCGGATCCGGCGGCTGTCTTTCAGCGTATCGATCTTCGTATGGACTTTTACAAAGATGTCTTGAAGCAGATCCTCTACCGCGGATTCTTCCCCGATGCGCCGTAGAATAAAGCGACGAAGGACGGCATGATATTCTTTCCAGAGCTTTTCGATATTCATGCTTTGGCCTCGGCTCGGGTCAGGCGTCATCGATTCGGTGCAAGACTTCCTTTACCTTCTTCTCGATTTCATCCCGGATTATGCGAAACTGATCGGCCGGAAGATTTTTTGGATCTTGAATATTCCAATCCTCGCGCTGTTTGGCCCGAACAAAAGGACATTCATCGCCACAGCCCATCGTCACAACGAAATCGTATTCAACCGCCGGAATTTCCGTGAGAGACTTGGAGTCATGCCGTGCGAGATCATAGCCGACTTCCCGCATCGACTCGATCGCTTTGGGATTCACCTTTCCGGACGGACGCGAACCGGCCGAGTAAATTTCGAGTTTCCCGTTACCATGAATGCGCGCGAACGCCTCGGCGATCTGGCTGCGGCAGGAATTCTCGACACAGACGAATAAAAGCCGCTTCATACTAGCCCATGTCCACTTGTTCGGCGCTCTATCTCCTGTTTCACTTTGTGTCGAATGTCGTCTGCAGCTTTGATGCTTTGCTGGGTTGCGGTAACCACAGCATCAAGGTTGCGCCAGTGCTTGTTCCATAATTTCTTGCCTACCAAGCGGGCGTAGTCAATTTTAACAGGCTTGCTTTGACGCTCAAACTCCTCAAGCCGATTGATCCTATCTTTGAGTCCTTTCGGCATGCGCTCTCCTGGGCATTTGGCAGCATTGCCTTGAATCCAGTCACGCCAGTGTTTGTTTCCTTTAGAGGTACTGCAAATATTGCAGCAGGGAACGAGGTTGTTGATCTCTGTAATGTAGCCAGTGGGTCGGCGCTTGACAACCAAAGGCCTAAAATGATCCCAATAGTGATAGTCACCACCACAATAGGCACATCGAATTCTATCTGGTGGTTGGCCTATGATGCCGAGAGCCCATTCAATTTCTTCATCAGTAGGCTCAATCTGTGGTGTAATATGGCTGACAAAAGCGTTGGTCAGGCTCGTAGTTCTGCCGTTGACAGCGATACGCTTGGGCAGTGGTATGGTCATCTTTTTCTTTCGCCGAACGCACCGGATTAAGCCGACGCTCATCGAGTTTCACGAGCAGCATTGTAGGGAACGGTGTTTTACCTGCGGATAATTTCGATCACCTTTTCAATAATCCCGTTCAACTTGTCTTGCTTGAGACCGCCCACTCGATACAGGACGATATGCCTGTCCGCTGTAAAAATGCGATTGGGTCTTACGTTACTCGACTGTTTTAAGCTGCCTGTTTTAAAATCTTGATCAGCGAGCGGAACGGCATAACGGTCTTTAATGGATTGACTGGTGATCTGACAAAGGATGAGGTCATCGCCTTCCAACGTTGAGATTACCAAGGCGGGACGTCTTTTGGCTTGGGTTAGGTCCGAGAAGGGAAAAGGGACAACAACGACATCCCCTTTTACAAACTTTTCCAAGCCTCATCCTCCTCCGGCTTGAGCCAGTCTTTTTTTAAAGAGGATTCGCTTGCGATGGCGGTATCGAGTTTTTCTTTAATGATCTTCGTCTTTAGAAAGTGAACGAAGTCCAGAACCTCATCCAGAAAAGGCTCCGGAACCTGCTCAAGCTCGTTCATCAACAATTCCTTTTTACTCATAATCCACCTCCCAAGTAAGGCAGCCCCATTTTACCACAACCAAGCTCTCATCTCAAATCTATTGACCATGTCATCGTCCTTTAGTATCATGAGCCTGCGTCTTCACCCCCGGAGGCATTCGTGTATAAAGTCACCAAGGCGATTCAGTTCTGCTACGGGCACCGTCTGATGAACTACGACGGAAAATGCCGCCATCTCCACGGCCACAACGGAAAGGTCGAGATCGAGCTGGAAACCGAAAAGCTGGATGCGATCGGGATGGTCCGGGATTTTACCGAGGTGAAGGAGGTCGTGGCGGTCTGGCTGGATCGGGAGCTGGACCACAAGATGCTGCTGAGGAAGGATGATCCCGCGCTGCCGATGTTGAAAGAGCTGAATGAGCCGGTATATCTCTTCGAGACCAATCCGACGGCCGAGGCGATCGCCAGGATGATCTTCGACTTCGTGCGGTCCAAGGGTTTTCCGGTCTCGGAGGTCCGGATGTGGGAATCGGAAGGCTCCTTTGCGAGCTACACCGAGGCCAGAGCGGCCTCCCAATAATGGCCGGCGTTATTGGGTGATGGTGATCGAGATGGCGGTTTTCTGGTTTCCCTTCTCCCGATAGACGGCCGTGGCCTGATCGCCGACATGGATGTCGCCCGCCTTCTTGAAATCCGATCCAACAAACACATGGGTTTCCTCGGTCAATTCGATCAGCAGATCGTTGTGATTGGCCTTGTTCGTAATCGTGATCATGTTTCCCTTCAATGCGGAAACCTGTCCGCTGACCGACTTGGCATTGATCAACTGGGCCAGCGCCGTTCCTTGAAGAACCAAACAGAGCAGGATCAAGCCGATGGATTTTTTCATGGCGTCCTCCTTACTCTAACGGTCCGCTACGTCGTGGACAGAGCCTTTAGGATTTCGTCGCTGTGGCCGTCCACCTTTACCTTCCGGTAAATCTGCGCGATCTTGCCGTCCTTGCCGATGACGAAGGTGCTCCGCTCGATCCCCATATAGGTCCGGCCATACATGCTTTTTTCCTTGTAGACGCCATAGGCCGTGGCGACCTTCTTGTCCCCATCGCTCAACAGCGTAAAGGGAAGCTTGTATTTCTCGATGAACTTCGCATGGGATGCCAGATCGTCGAAGCTCACGCCCAGGATCACGGCGTCCTTTTTGTCGAACTTCGGCCGCTCATCCCGAAAACTGCAGGACTCTTTCGTGCAGCCCGGCGTATCGTCCTTCGGATAGAAATACAGCACCACGTTTTTCTTTCCTCGAAATTCGCCGAGCGCGATTTCCCGCCCTTCCGTCGAGGGAAGGCGAAAATCCGGTGCGGGATCGCCGACGTTTAATTCCTTTGAAGCCATTGTCTGCTCCTTCAATGAGAACCGCTGTTTTTTTTGTACGACCGTCAGGTTCCGGCATCCGACGGCCGGTTTGCTTCCTTGCGGGACCGCCGTTCATCCGTCATAAATCCGAGCAGATCGATCAGCCTCCGGCATTGCCGGATCAGGCCCTCGGACTCGAGCAAAAACTGCTTCTCGACCGGGGTCAGATCCAGCTCGGACGAGAGAAGATGCACCAGCCCTTCATCGTCCAGTCCCATCGCCAGGACCGTCCGGATCTGGTTTTCCCAGCTGCGGGCCTGCGCATAGAGCTGAAGCGACGCAACCAACTCGGACCGCAGCGGACCCGGAAGCGCCGATGCCGAATCGCCGGCGGAACGGGCCGACTCGATCCAGGCCCGGCGGTAACTTCGGCCCGCCAACTCTTCCTTCACCCGGAACGTATCGAGACCGTAGAGCACCAGATTGTATCGTCCGTCGTTCAATCGCTGGATCTGCTTGATCCGGCCGACGCAGCCGATCGGGTGGATCGGCGGGCTGCCGTAGTAATCCTTCTCCCAATTTTCCTTCAACAGCGCCATCCCGATCATGCGGCTCCCTGCGTTGGAATCACTGAGAGCGTCCTCGATCATTTCACGGTATCTCGGCTCGAAGATATGGAGGGGAAGATAGGTCTTGGGAAACAGAACCGTGGCCGGGAGCGGAAACAACGGAATGATTTTTGGGATTTCGTCTTGGACCATTTTACGCCTCCCGATGGATCTCGACGGCCGAGTAGGCCATGATCGGCTCGATCGGAGGAGCGATTTTTCTGAGTCGCAGCATCAGACTTTTGGCCCCGAATTCCTTCAGGACCAGCCGGGCCAGCCGCTCGGCCATCGTCTCGATCAAGGCAAACTGTTCTTTTTGCGCGAACTCGATCACGCGCCGTGAAATCGCGGCATAATCGAAGGCCTCTTTGAGTTGATCCGTACGGGCGATTCGGGCAACGTCGCAGACCAATTCAAGATCGAGCGAGAACCGTTGGCCGGTCTTCTGTTCCTCCGGCGTGATCCCGCAATGGCCGTAAAATTCCAGACCGCCGATGATCAGTTTGTCCACACAGCCTCCCCGCACCAAACGGAATCTGATTATAAAGCAGAACGCATGTCTGCGTCAAAACCTAGATCTGAAACTGCGCCTCGTAGAGCACGGTATACATCCCGCCCCCTGCGAGGAGTTCCTCATGGGTGCCCTGCTCGATGATCCGGCCGTTCCGGATCACGAGGATTTTGTTCACGTGCTTCAAGGTGGAGAGACGATGGGCGATGATAAACGTGGTTCGATGGTGGGTCAGGACGCCCAGCGCCTCCTGAATCCGGGCCTCGGTCTCGGTGTCGATGTTGGAGGTGGCCTCATCAAAGATGATGATCGGCGGATCTTTCAGCAAGGCCCGCGCGATCGCGACCCGCTGTTTCTGGCCGACCGACAGCTTCACGCCCCGCTCGCCGATCCAGGTCGAGTAGCCGTCCTGAAGCGACAGGATGAATTCATGGGCCCGAGCCGCCTCGGCCGCCGCAATCACCTCGTCCTCGGTCGCATCCAGTCGCCCGTATAAAATGTTCTCGCGCACCGTCCCGTTGAACAGGAACGGCTCCTGGGCCACGACCCCGATCTGATCCCGGAGAAACGAAAGCGGCAGGTCCCGGAGATCGCGGCCGTCGATGGTGATCGCGCCGGTATCCACGTCATACAGACGCATCAGCAGCTTGATGATCGTGCTCTTGCCGCTCCCGCTCGGCCCGACCAGCGCGATTTTTTCACCGGGCAGTGCGGCCAGCGAGATCTGCTGAATGACGGGCGCGTTCGGGCGGTAATGGAACGAAACGTTTTTGAATGCCACGAAGCCCTGGATTTTTTGAGGGGGACGGATCGCGCCGGGCCGGTCCGAAACCTCCGGCACGGCGTCGATGATCTCGAACACGCGCTCCCCCGACGC
>JACQFA010000068.1 GCA_016200255.1 Nitrospirota bacterium
CGGCACGCCCGTGATTATCTCAAAATTCTTGATCAATTTCCAATAACGCGGATCGGATTCGCGGTCCACGGTTTGGAGCCTCCCCGTCCCATCGACGTGCGTCACGGCCGGGATGACCGGCCGCTTCTCCTTTTTGATCGGATAGACCTTCAGCATGAAAGGATCCGGATAACTCTTCTCGAAATAATCCCCGACTGCTTCGATCAGTATTGAAGGAGCGAACGGGCGGAACGTTTCACGCCGCTTGATCCGCGTGTTTAAAACCTCCCGGATATCGGCACGGCGCGGATCGGCCAGTATGCTTCGATGGCCCAGCGCCCTCGGCCCCCATTCCATCCGTCCCTGAAACCATCCCACGATCTTCCCGTCCGCAATCGCCGCCGCCGTTTTCCGGCAAAGTTCATCTTCATTACGGATCTCGGTCACGCTGCAGCCCTGATCTTCCATCTCCTTACGCCTTACGCCTAACGCCTCACGCAGTTCTTCTTCGCCGAACCGGGGCCCCCAAAACGAATGGTTCATCACAAAGGAACGGGGGCGATTCAGAATCTGGTGTTGGACATGGAAGGCCGACCCGATCGCGGTTCCGGCATCTCCGGCGGCCGACTGGATATAGACCTCCGTGAACGGCGTGCGGTTGAAGATCTTGCCGTTCGCGACGCTGTTCATCGCGCAGCCGCCGGAAAGACAGAGTTTATTGAGTTGGGTGCGTTCATGGAGTTTATTGAGGAGGGAAAAATAAACCTCCTCGAAGACGGCTTGCAATGAAGCCGCGAGATTCTGATGCGTCTTCGTGATCTCCCCGCCCGGCTTTCGGGCCGGACCGAGGAGGTATTCCCACTGGTCCGAATAGATCGGCCCGATCACCGGCTCGCCGCCGTCCCAGGTCATCGAAACGCCTTCGCTGTGATGCCGGAAATAACTCAGATCAAGCTCGAACGCCCCGTCTTTTTTAAGCCGTATGATTTTTCGAAAAGCATCCAGAAATTCCGGCTCGCCGTAGGCCGCCAGTCCCATCACCTTGTATTCGTCGCCGTAATTTGGAAAGCCCAGATATTGCGTCGCGGCCGTGTACAGAAATCCCAACGAATGCGGAAACAGTATTTTTCCTTTTACCTTTATCCTTTTACCTTCCCCTTCCCCCCACATCGCGCTCGCGAAATCCCCCAGCGCGTCCATCGAGATCACGGCCGCTTCATCAAACGGCGAGACAAAAAATCCGGAGGCCATATGCGCGCGATGATGCTCGACGTGATGAATCCGGGCGTGAGGTTTGAGGATTGAGGTTGGAGGCAAAGACAAACTCTCTTTTCCCTCTCGCCTCCAACCTCCAACCTCTAACAATTCCCTCTCTATATCCCTTACCTTCGAACGATTGCGCATCCGGTCCGCAAGATACGACCATTTCGGCCGATGCCCCAAAGCGAACAAAGCCTTCTTCCAGAAATGGGCCTTCGGATCGCGCGACACCGCGACATGATCCACATCGTTGATAGAAATCCCGGCCTCCGAAAGACAGTACCGGACCGCCTCCGATGGAAACCCGGCCCAGTGCTTCATCCGCCGGAACCGCTCTTCTTCCACTGCCGCGACGAGCTTGCCGTCCACCACAATCGCCGCCGCGGCGTCCGCATGGTAGGCGTTGAGACCTAAAATAATCATGTTGGAAGTCTGCTTGGAGGTTTGAGGATTAATTCTACCGCTTCCCGATCAATTCCTCTTCAACCTTATTCGCCAAGAACAGTTTCAGCAGTGTTTGATACGGAATGTCCCGTTTGTTGGCCAGGGTCTTTAAGTGTTCGAGAAGTGATTTGGGCAATCGCAGCGAAATGATTTCTGTGGACGGCTTCAAGCTCGGGAACAGAGCCCGCCTGGCCTTGGTATAGTCAACGTACTCGGTCGAATCGTGCTTGGACCAGAACTCGGCCTCGGCCTTTTCGGTTTTAAATTTCGGGATCTTTTTCAATTTCCTCACGGTGTTTTGCTTTTGCGGCGTCACAGAAGGATTCCTTCTTGCTTAACCTGGTACAGGAAATCGGAATCCATTGCTTCAAGTTCACCATAATGACGTTGGCTGATCACCTTGGGCGAAATGTAAATACGATGCTTCAGCAAAAGATCACAGGAAAGTTCAATGATCCGGTCGGACAAACGATAATCCTCTCGCCGCGTAACGATCAGAACATCCAGATCGGACTCGGAGGTCTCCTGTCCACGCGCACGCGATCCGAACATACGGATCTCCAGAATCTCATCCGGAAAGGATTTCAGGAGAAGATCCTTAAATTCCTTCAAGAGCAGTTGTTCCTTCTTTGAGAGCGCAGACTTTGTAATCGCCATTTCGTCACCCCTTTCCTCAAGACGTCACGGATCTAAACGCCTTAACCGGGAATGTGGTCCATTATACGGAAATATCACTCAATAGCCAAGCTCTCTGCCTTCTCATGCACCTGACCCGTCCCGCGCTCACGTCTTATCACTCATCCATTGCCGCCGCATCGGCATGATATGCGTTGAGACCGAGGATGATCATTTACCGCGACCTGTCAGTTCTTCAATGGCCTTGGATACTAATTCAATCATCCGTGATGGCGGAGCAGACACAGGCTGCCTATTCCGCCTCCGCGCTTCCTCGATCGCTCCGGGCAGATCCTCCGGCTCATTCGCGGAAATCACGCGACCTGCATCGACCAGAGTCCTCACAAGTTCGACCTGATGGTCATCTACAATCTCCCCGTATTTCTTACGCCGGGGCATGACTATAGGAATCTTTCCAGCGTGTAACACCTGCAGAAGCGTCCCCGCTCCCGCGTGCGAGATCACCAGATCGGCCTCATGGATTTTCGTCTCAAAGTTTTCCATATCAAGAAACGGCTCATGCTTGCAGTGGGAG
>JACQFA010000013.1 GCA_016200255.1 Nitrospirota bacterium
CCGTCCTTCGATACGATCTTGTTGGGAGATGGCACATCGATCCTGACGGGAGGAAAAAGGGCGATCGAGGAATTTTTAGGGACCTAGGAGTTTCGCCGAAGTTTGAAGTTCCTAGACAAGAAGCGGGACGATTTCGGCCGCGCGGCCGCGCAGTGCGACGTGGGCCGCTCCGGATGACGCGTCCGGGTTGATCTCGACCACGAAGGCCCCGGCCGAGCGGGCGGTCGAGGCGAACGACGCGGCCGGCTGGACCACGCCGGACGTTCCGATCACGAGCATCATGTCGCAATGCTCCAGCGACTCAAGGGCCCGGCTTACGTCGTCGGAATCCAGCATCTCCCCGAACCAGACGATATGCGGCCGGAGCATCTTTCCGCACGATGAACAATATGGCGGGATCGGAATCGGAACGCGGCGGTCTTCCGTCACGGCGCCGCAGCCGGTGCAGCGCACCTCCCAGATATTTCCATGCAGCTCGATCAAATTCCGGCTTCCGGCGAGTCCATGCAGGCCGTCTACATTCTGTGTCAAAAGATGGAATTGAGCCCGGCGGGTTTCCATTTTTCCTTCGATACTGACCAGCGCCCGGTGGGCCGGGTTCGGTTCTTTCGTGGCCAGCAACTCCCGTCGCCAGTTGTACCATTCCCAGACAAGGGCCGGGTCCCGCGTAAAAGCCTCGGGCGTGGCCAGATCTTCAGCGCGGAAATTCTTCCAAAGACCGTCGGGGCCGCGAAAGGTCGGAATGCCGCTGTCGGCCGAGATCCCGGCCCCGGTCAGGACCGTGACGCGACAGGCCGATGAAAGACGTTCGCGAACCTGTTCAATCGGTGATGACATGCGGGACATTGTAGCGAGGGATCGGACTCAAAGCAAGGAGGGGGAGCGGTCTTTAGAAAGAACGAGAGCCGGGGATCGGAAGCGAACCGCGTTTGACAACGCCGATGAATTGGTTGGTCTCGTCCAAGCCGTCCACGGTGCCGCCCAGCTTGAGCGAACGTTTCAAGTAGTCGATCGTTTCCTTCGTGATCCGCTCACCCGGAACGAGAACCGGGACGCCGGGTGGATAGACCGTGACGATCTCGGAGCTGATCTCATCCGCGGCGTCATCCATCGCAATATAATGGTGGTCCGCGAAAAAGGCCTCGCGGGGCGTGGCCAGCGCCTCATTTTCAAAATTCAAGACCTCGATGTCGGGGGTCTCCACGGGCGAGGATTTCCCGACATTCTCGGCCGCAATCTCCCGAAGCGCCTCGACCAGCTTGTTGAGGTCGTCTTTCCGGTCCCCGATGCTGACGATCACGAGGATATGAAACGCATCCGCCATCTCGACCTGGATGTTGTACCGGCTGTTTAAGATGCGTGAGACCTGGTAACCGGGAAGCCCCAGGGCCGTGACCGTGATCGTGAGCTTTGTCATGTCGAACGGGCCGACCTGTTCTTCGCCGAAGCAGAACAGTCCCGGGATCTTGTTGATCCGGGACCGCGCCTCCTGCGACAGTTGAATCGTCTTCTCCAGCAGCTTTTCTCCCTCCGTCGCCATCTGCATCCGGGCGAGATCCAGCGAGGCCATGAGGATGTAGGACGGGCTGGTGGTCTGCACGAAGCGGAGAACGTTCCTCAGCATCGGGAAATCAATCCGGCCGCTCCGGGCGTGAAGCATCGAGGCCTGCGTCATCCCGCCGATGATTTTGTGCGTGCTCTGAACGCAAAGGTCGGCGCCGATCTCGACGGCCGACCGGGGAAGGCTCTTATGAAACCGGAGATGCGGTCCGTGGGCCTCGTCCACCAGGACGATCAGGCCGCGATCGTGAGCATACGGTATGATCCGTTCCATATCCGCGCAGAGCCCGTAGTAGTTGGGGCTGGTCAGGAAGAGGATCTTGGCCTCGGGATGGGTGTCAATGGCCGTCCGGGCTTCTTCAAAGGTGATGTTGAGGGTGAGTTTGAGCCGCGTGTCAATGGTCGGCCGGAAAAAAATCGGCTGGGCTCCGCTGAGGATCGCGCCCGCGATCACCGATTTGTGCGCGTTGCGCGTGACGAGAATTTTGTCCCCCGGATTGCAGGCCGCTAGGATCATGGCGTGGTTGCCGCCGGTCGTTCCGTTGACCAGGAAGTAAGAGCGGTCCGCCCCGTAGGCGCGGGCCGCCAGTTCCTGGGCCTCCTTGATCACGCCACGCGGTTTGTGAAGGGAGTCCACCTCGTCCAGCGTGGTGAGATCGATCGAAAAAATCTTCGGTCCGACGAATTTCCGGAATCGGGTCGAGATGCCTTTCCCGCTTTTATGACCGGGGGTATGAAACGAGATCTTCCGCGATTCGGCCAGGGTGACCATCGCGTCGAAAAGAGGGGTTTTAAATTGTTCGTCCGGGTCCATGTGAATCGGCCGCCGCGGGCTCAGTCGTACGCGAACAGCGGATGGTTGTCCTCGATGATTCGAGTCTCGCCTTCCGCATGTTTCCGGATATGTTTCGGCAAAAGAAACTGTCCGTGGTGAATCTCGCCGTTGTAGTACTGAAGCTCGCCTGTTAAACGCTCGGCAATCCGCTTGTCGATCTCCTCCTGGGAGAAACTCTGGGGATCCAGTTGTTTGGAGGCCAGGGCGAATCCCCACGGCAGGCCGAAACAGGGGATGATCGCCTGATACGGCCGAACGATCGGGAAGACCGACTTCAGAGTCTGGTAGACCGCCGAAAAACAGAGCAGGGATGTCAGGGAGGTGGTTCCGGCCTGAAGCGAGATGATGCCGTTTTTACTCAGCCGGTTCATCACGATCTGGTAGAATTCCTTCGTGTACAGGAGATAGGCGGGCCCTTCCTCCATCGGCTCCGAGATGTCGATGATGATGACATCGTAGACGTCCTTCGTCTCCTCCAGATATTTCCGGGCGTCTCGAAATTCAAGCCGGGTCCGCGGATCATCGAAGGAACCTTGATGCCACTCCGGCAGGTATTTTTTACAGGACTCGACGACCTCCTGGTCGATGTCGACCATCAGGACATGCTCGACCGATTTGTGCCGGAGGATCTCGCGGAGGGTGGCGCCTTCGCCACCCCCTACGATGAACACCTTTTTCGGATTGGGATGCGTCAGCAGGGCCGGATGAACCAGGGCCTCGTGGTAGATGAACTCGTCGTATTCGCTGGACTGCATTTTGCCGTCCAGGACGAGGACCCGCCCGTAGTTCCGGGTGACCATGATTTCCATCTGTTGAAACTTCGTTTGCTTGGCGTAGAGGATCGTCTCCACCCCATGCATATGCCCTTCGTCGGGGGTGAGATAATCAAGGAACCATTTGTAACTCTTTGGTGCGGGCATATTCCACGACCTCTTTAACCGGTTTGTGAGGCAGCTTGACATCGCCGCGGATCAGGATGCCGCGTTTAAGCTCGACGATGGAGGGGTCTTTCGACTGAAACTTTTCGATCAGAAGATCCGCGGCCGTTTCCGGCTGAAGCACGTCGCCGCAGGTGAAAATGTCAATGGCGGCATATCCGTATTCGGGCCAGGTGTGAATTGAAATGTGGGACTCGGCGATTACAACGACACCGCTGATACCAAATGGACTGAACTTGTGGAAGGAGATCTCAACGATGGTGGCTTTGGCTTCCTTTGCCGCTGAGACCATGATCTCTTGCACCTTCTTCAGATCATTTAACACCTTGGAGTTGCATAACTTCAACTCCAACAGCAAATGCCTCCCGAGTGCGTGCAATCTATTTGCCCCCTTTCGTATGGGTTAGTGGCGTCTGTGAGATTTTTGGAATCCTCTCACCTCCTCACCTCGTGGATGACCGTCAAGGTGAAAATCCGGTTTGCTTTTTTGTGAACGAGGAAGACGGAAACGTTTTGGGTCCGGCTGCATTGCGTTTTCGACCGTTCACCCGTTCACATCGACATCATGTCGTAAATATATCTGAAATTTTTTGTTTGTCAAGAAAAAAGTAGTAAAATTTCAAAAATAGTTTGTCCGGGCGTGTGAACTGCGCTGATCGGCGCTTTAAAACTCCGGTCAGGAAATTTTCAGGACGATTTTCCGACGAGGAAAAAGTTTGAGGCGGAAAGCGATCGATGTGCGATGGAAGGACGATCGATCGATCGGACATCTCAGAAGAACGATTGGAAGAAAGGCCGCGGCCGTTTCCTTGACAGCTTTTTAATCGGGTGTTAGAATGCGTTAACTTTTCATGGAGTGCTTGCGCGATCCACTTGCCTCGATGGACTCATTGGGTGGCCACCGGCTTCGGCGCCGGTTACGCTCCCGCGGCTCCCGGCACGGCCGGAAGCCTCGTGGGGCTGATCCTTGTTTTTCTCATCCACAACCGTCCGCTGATTTTCTATACGGCCGTCACGCTGGCGATCTTCGCGCTCGGCGTGTATACGGCCGGGCGCGTTGAGCGCGACACCGGTGAAAAGGACAGCCGGCGGATCGTCATCGACGAGATCGCCGGCATGCTGGTGGTCGGTTTTCTCCTTCCATCGGGCGCGGGCTACTGGATCGCCGGTTTCATTTTGTTTCGCGCCCTGGACATCTTAAAACCGTTTCCGGCCCGATGGGCGGAACGGACCATCGTCGGAGGATGGGGCATCATGCTGGACGACACCGTGGCCGCTCTGTATACCAACCTGATTCTGCAGTGCGTGAAGGCGCTGGTCGACCCGTCATGAGAACCCTTCAGGCCGAAATCATCGCGACCGGCTCGGAGCTGTTGTGGGACGGCCGGATCGAGACGAACTCGGTTTACCTGGCCGACCGGCTGATCGAGCTGGGCTTTGAGCCGATCCACAAATCGGTCGTTGGAGATGATGAGCGGATGATGGCCGAGGTGATCCGGCAGGCGGCCTCCCGCGCTTCGGTCGTGCTGATCACCGGCGGGCTGGGGCCGACCGAGGACGATTTGACCAAAAAGGTCGTCAGTCAAATCACCGGCCGCCGTTTGATCCTTCAGGAAAAACTGCTCGATCGGCTGCGGAAGCGATTTGCAGAGCGGAGACAGACCATGCCGGCTCAAAACGCGCGGCAGGCGCTGATGCCATCGCGGTCCACCGTGATTCCGAATCCGGTCGGGAGCGCGCCGGGATTCATTCTGCACTGGGAAACCAGCCACGTGATCTGCCTGCCCGGCGTTCCGCACGAAATGCGCCCGATGTTCGAGGCAACGGTCCGGCCGTTCCTTCTGCAACGGTTTCCATCCCGGCCGTGGAATGAGCTCCATCACTTCCGAACGTACGGCCTGATGGAGTCGGCCGTGAATGAACGGCTAGCCGATCTGATGATCGGCCACCGCCAGGTTCGGATCGGAATGACGGCGAGGGCCACCGGCGTGGATGTCCGGATCCAGGGAACCGGAAAAAACAAGGAGGACGTTTCCCTGATTCTGGGGGACCTGCTTCAAAAAGTGGAAGACCGGCTGGCGGATGTTCTTTATGTCAAAGGGTCGGACGAGATGGAGGCGGTCGTCGGGCGGCTGCTGAAGGAACGCCGAATGAAGCTGGCCGTGGCCCAGTCCTGCACCGGCGGCTTGATCAGCCATCGGTTGACCAATGTCCCGGGCAGCTCGGACTATCTCGATCGGGTCGAGGTATGTTATAGTAACCGGGCGAAGGTCGAGGTTTTAGGCGTGCCGCCGGAACTGATCGAGGCCAACGGCGCCGTCAGCGCGCCGGTCGCCGGAGCCATGGCCCAGGGCGTTCGACTCCGTGCCGGAACCGATTTCGGCCTGTCCGTGACCGGCATTGCGGGACCGGGAGGCGCGACTCCGGAAAAACCGGTCGGCTTGGTATTCTTTGGACTGGATGACGGCCGCGAAGTTCGGACGGCCTCCGCCCGTTTTTCCGGAGATCGCACGGCGATCAAGATGCGCGCGTCACAGCATGCGCTGGATCTACTCCGGCGATCTCTACTGGATCGGGCGGCGTGATGCGTTCTATATATAATGGATAACGATCTGTTGAAACTGTGCGGGTTTTTGTTGCGTTAGAGCTGCCTTCGGCCATCAAAGAGGCCGCGGCCGCGATCCAACGGGAGCTGATAACGTCGAAAGCGGCCGTCGGCTGGGTCCGGGCGGAAGGGATGCATCTCACTCTTAAGTTTTTAGGAGAGGTTTCGCCTTCGCAGTTGCCCGGAATCAAGGAGGCCCTCCGGGATGCCGTGGAAGGGACCGGTCCTCTGAAGATCAGCGTACGCGGTATCGGCGTCTTCCCGAATTCGAAGAACCCCAGGGTGGTCTGGTTGGGCATCCAGACGGATGACGACCGGCTGTTGCAACTTCAAGAGCGGATTGATCGCGCACTGGAAGTGACAGGCTTCCCGCCGGAGCAACACGGATTCCGTCCCCATTTGACGCTCGGACGGATCAAATCCTCCCGCGGCCTGGATGAGTTGATGAAAGCCGTGGCGGCTCAAGACCGCTTTCTTGCGGGAGATTGTAGGCTGAAGGAGCTTCACCTCATTCAAAGCGAGCTCCGGACGAAATGGGCGGTGTATACAAATCTATGGTCGGTGGCACTATAATTGCAATCCATATATAGTACATACAGGATGAAGCCGATTTCTAATGCTGTTTCATGTTTTGGCAGGCTAAACAACAAGGGAAGATCCTGACCGTTCATTCTTCGACAAGCCGAGGGTGAACAAGAATGACTACCATAAACCGCAAAGGAGCAACCATGGCGGACAAAGAGAGTCGGAACAAGGCGCTGGATCTGGCGGTGGCTCAGATCGAAAAACAGTTTGGGAAGGGGGCCATCATGAAACTGGGTTCGGAGGAGGTCCTGTCCGACATCCCGGCGATCTCAACCGGCTCTTTAGGCCTCGACATCGCACTGGGGGTGGGAGGTTTTCCCCGCGGGCGGGTGGTCGAGATCTTTGGTCCCGAAGCTTCCGGAAAGACGACGCTGACGCTGCATGCGATCGCAGAGGCCCAAAAGGCGGGCGGCGCGACGGCCTTCATCGATGCCGAGCATGCACTCGACGTCACCTACGCGCGCAAGCTGGGCGTGAAGACGGATGATCTGCTGATCGCCCAGCCGGACACGGGCGAGCAGGCGCTCGAGATTACTGAGACGCTGGTCCGGAGCGGCGCGCTCGACCTGATCGTGATCGATTCGGTCGCGGCGCTGGTTCCACGGGCCGAGTTGGAGGGCGAAATGGGCGACGCCCATATGGGCCTCCAGGCCCGGCTGATGTCGCAGGCGCTCCGGAAACTGACCGCGACCATCAGTAAATCACAGACCACGGTGATCTTTATCAACCAGATCCGGATGAAGATCGGCGTGATGTTCGGAAACCCCGAGACGACGACGGGCGGGAACGCGCTGAAATTCTATGCCTCGGTGAGGTTGGATATCCGGCGGATTGAAGCGATCAAGGACGGGCAGGAAGTCACCGGGAGCCGGGCGCGGGTCAAGGTGGTTAAGAACAAGGTCGCGCCTCCGTTCAGGCAGGCCGAGTTTGACATCATGTTCAATGAAGGGATTTCCAAGATCGGCGAAATTCTGGATCTGGGCGTCGATAAAGGCGTGGTCGAAAAAAGCGGGGCCTGGTACACTTATCAAGGCGAGCGGATCGGCCAGGGCCGCGAACAGGCCAAAACCTTTTTGAGGGGGAATCCCGCCATGAGCAAGGAGATTGAGGACCGCATCCGTGAAGCGGCCATCGTGGCGCGAAAAGCGGCCGCCGCGGGAAAGTCGACGGCGTCCACCAAGGCCACCCCGACCGTTCGGGGGCAGCAGCCGACGGCATAAGGAGAAATAAAATGTCTGCGAGTATTAATGAACTTCTCAAGATCGCCGTTGACCGGAAGGCCTCCGACCTGCATTTGAAGGTCGGCAATCATCCGATCATCCGGGTGGACGGCCACCTCATTCCGATCGAAGAACAGGCCAAGTTGAGTCAGGAAGATGCCATCACGATCGCCTTCTCGATCATGAGCAATCCCCAGAAAGACAAGTTCAAGCAGCGGAGCGAGCTCGACCTGGCCTACAGCGCGCCGGGAATGGGCCGGTTCCGTGTGAACGTGTTCCAACAGCGGGGCACGATCGGCCTGGTCTTCCGCGTGGTCCCGACCAAAATTTTGACGATCGAGGAGTTGAATCTTCCGCCGATTCTGGAGAAACTGGCAATGGAACAGCGGGGCCTGATCCTTGTGACGGGGACGACCGGAAGCGGCAAGACGACGGCCCTCGCCTCGTTGATCGATTTCATCAACCGGAACCGGATGGACAACGTGATCACGATCGAAGATCCGATCGAATATCTTCACCGCGATCGGAAAAGCATCATCAGCCAGCGGGAGGTCGGCGCGGACACGGAGTCGTTCAGCGGGGCGCTCCGGTCGGCCCTCCGTCAGGACCCCGATGTGATCCTGGTCGGCGAGATGCGCGATTTCGAGACGATCTCGACCGCGCTGGTGGCGGCCGAGACGGGCCATCTGGTGATGAGCACGCTCCACACGCTGGACGCGACCGAGACGATCAACCGAATCATTTCGGTCTTCCCGCCCTATCAGCAGAAACAGGTGCGGATGCAGCTTGCCTCGGTCATCAAGGGCGTGGTCTCGATGCGGTTGGTGCCCAAGTCGGACGGCAACGGGCGCGTGCCGGCGGTCGAGGTGATGATCGCTACGCAGACCGTCCGGGAAGCCATCATTGATCAAGACAAGACGCGAAAGATTCCGGATGTCATTGCGGCCGGCCAGTCCCAGTACGGCATGCAGACCTTCGACCAGTCCCTCTTCGGCCTTTTCCAAAAAAACTTGATCACCTACGAAGAAGCGCTCCGGTGGTGTACAAATCCGGAGGACTTCACGCTTAAGGTCAAGGGGATTCAGTCCACTTCGGATGCCTGGTCGGGGGGGTCCGAACCGGCCGGCAACAAGGAGCCGGAGCCCAAATTCAAGATTGACCGCTTTGGAAAATAGGTGGACGAAAATCTTCTGAAGAAGGCGCTGGACGCCGCCTACCGCCACCTTGCCCGCAGCCCTCGAAGTTGCAACGAACTCGAACGCAAGTTGCGGGAGAAAAACCATCCCGAGCCGATTATCCGTCAGGTCATTCAACGACTCGAAGAGTATCGATACTTAGATGACCGGGCTTTCGCGCTGCAATGGGCGCGAGACCGTTTTTCCCACCGACATTGGGGGCCGTCCCGCCTTAGGATTGAACTCCAAAGAAAAGGTATTGCGGAGGAATGGATTGAGGAAGCCCTTCGCGAACTGTTCGTCAATAAAGATGAAGTGGCCCTGGTCATGGATCTCGTGGCGCGGCGACTCAAGGGACGCGGTCTTCACGACCCCCGTGAACATCGTCGGACGTTTGCCTATCTCCTCCGTCGGGGCTACTCCCCGGACGCGATCGGGACCGCTTTGCGGAGGCTGAAGAAGGATACTGATTTTCCGGCGCCCTGAAGGGCGTCAAATTATTTAAGCCCGCCCCAAACCCACAACTGATTGAGCCGCGCGTCGCGGCCGCAATTATAGCGATAGAATTTGTAGCGGATTGGGTTCTTTTTGTAAAAATCCTGGTGATACTCCTCGGCTATATAGAAGGTTGCGGCCGGGCTGATCCTCGTGACGATCGGATCCTTGAACGGTTTGGAATGTTCAAGCACTGCCTTCGACCGCTCGGCAAGGCGTTTCTGTTCTTCGTTGTGATAGAAGATTTCGGATCGGTACTGGTCGCCGTAATCGCAGAATTGGCCGTTGGCATTGGTGGGATCGACATTGTGCCAGAAGATATCGAGCAGTTTCTCGTAACTGATCTTTCTCGGGTCATAGAGAATCTCGACGGCCTCGGCATGTCCGGTGCCGCCGGCGGAGACTACATCATAGGTCGGATTAACCGTGCGCCCGCCGGTGTAGCCCGAGGTGGCGGACACGACACCGTCGAGTTCTTCAAACGTGTGCTCCATGCACCAGAAGCAGCCGCCTGCAAAGGTGGCTTTCTCCAGACCGGCGGCGGGGGTCTTGGGTAGTTCCTCGGCCCGGGCCGTCATCTGAAGGGCCGCTAATAAAAGGATGCTCCCGACCGCCAGGCCGTGCCAGATTCGAATTCGCATCATCAGGGTCTTCAACCTCCCTAAGTTATCTTGACCCTAGCTTACCTGATTCCGGAACCCTCTGTCATCATTAAAATCCCACAGGACCATTGCAGGGGCGGACGCATTCCGGTTGAGACTTCCGGTGTTGTCGGGTTTTTAAGGCGGGTCTTGAATAATTGGATTGATGAGGGGATAATAAACAAAACTTGTTCAATACGAGCATGAAGCGATGAGAAAAGCTGTACACGTGTGCGAACGAATGGTCCTAGGCGTGGTGATTTGCCTGGCATGGGCCTCCGTTGCGCAGCCTTATGAGGCGGGCGAGGTGACGAACGGCGGAACCATTACGGGAAAAGTTTCACTGTTCGGCCGGATTCCGGAGCCCCGATCCTTTCCGATGGTGCTCTATGCCTACGGTGATTTTTGTAAAAAAATATCAAATGGAGACGGCCTCGTCTTACTGCGGGAGTTCCATGTGGACGGCGAGGGCGGATTGCAGGATGCGGTGGTGGCGGTCCAGGACGTCCGGCGCGGAAAGGCCTTTCGCTATCGCGATACCGATCTGGTGACGATGAACTGCATGTTTCACCCGTTGGAAGTTCCGGAAAGCGATCAGTTTGAGGTGCGTGACGGCCAACTGGTTCATGTCCATCCCTTGGTCACCGTGATGAGAAATCACGTCCAGTTGTCCGTGACCAACCGCGACCCGGTCGATCATGGTGCGCAGGTTTACCAGCCGGAAAAAGGGAATCGCGTCCTGAGCTTCCCGATCCCGGTTTCTCTGAAGGCCAGCACTGGGTATGTGGATTTGGAGGAGGGGAGACAGATCGCCCAGATTATTTGCGAGACGCATGAATACATGCAGACCTGGGCCTGGATCGTGGATAACCCTTATTTTGCGAAGACGAAAAAGAACGGGATGTTCACGATCGAGAAATTGCCGCCGGGCACCTACAAGGTCACGGCCTGGCATCCTCACATGAAGCGGATTGAAAAAATGGTGACGGTTCCGCCGGATGGGACGGTGTCGCTCGACTTTGAATTTGACGCCGCCCAGGTCAACCGGCCGATTTATGAAACGCAGAGGCAATTCCGTATTATGCCGGAACGAGATCCCATGGTGGACCTAAAGGGGTGCGAGGGGCCTTATTGTGTCCGGCGGGAGCATGACCATCACGAATGAGTCAACCGCATACAGCCACCGCTGAAAACGGTCTGGATGGGTAAGAAAATCGTATTAAGGTACTTTATTATCTTATCCATCTTATTCACGGTCCCGGTGGCTTCTCCCTCATCCCTCCAGCGTTTGTATGTCGTCAACGAAGGCTCGGACAGTGTTTCCGTCATCGATCCCGCCGATCTAAGCCTTGTGGCCGAAGTGCCCACGGGCTCCCGCCCGCATTACGTAAATGTGGATCCTCTGGGACGATTTTTTTATGTCACCATTCTTTTCACGAGAGAATCGGATGATCTGGTCCAGGTCTTCGATGTCAAGACCAATGCCCTGGTTGCCTCGGTGGTCGCGGGCCATCAGCCGGCCCATGTGGTTTCGGATCGCGCCGGACAGCGCCTCTATGTTTCCAACGAAGGCGGGACGACACTCTCCGTGATCTCGGTTCCGGAGTTTAAGGTGATCGAGACGGTCAAATTAAAGGGGAAAGGTCCGCATGGACTTGTCATGACTCCGGATGGTCAATGGCTGTTAACGCCGAATCGCCGGTCCGGCAATGTTTCCGTGGTTGATCTGGCCCATCACAAGGTCGATCTGCTTAAGTTGCCGTCCGGCGCCAGACCGGTTGCCATGGGAATCACGAATGACGGGCGGTTTGCCTTTGTCACCGATGAGGGTTTGAATCAACTACACAAGATTGATGTGGCAGGAAGAACGGTGGCGGCAAGTCTGTCCGTGGGCAAACGCCCGATTCAGGTTCCGGTCCATCCGACGCAGCCATTTGTCTATATTCCCTGCATGGAAGCAGGTGCAGTCTATAAGATCGATATCGATGCCTGGGAGGTGGTCAAGGTGATTCCGGTCGGCCAGGGGCCGCACGGGATCGCCTACAGCGGGGATGGGCGATATGCGTATATTACACTGAGCGGGGAAAAACCGAAGGGCCGGGTGGCCGTTATAGATACCGAAACCGATGCGGTGCAGACTACCTTCCCGGTCAACGATACCCCTTATGGGATCGCCGTGCTCTTTGGAAAAAATCAGGGATGGTAGGATGGGGTTACGTTTTCCTCAGTCGTTCCGGCAGGGTTTGCGCCAGTTCGGACAGGGAGAGTTCGGTTTGTGATTTGTCGGCCATGTTGCGCAGCATGGCCTTGCCCGCTTTCAACTCATTCTCGCCGATGATCAGCGTGTACCGGGCGCCGAGCTTGTCCGAAAGGCCCATCTGTTTCTTCAGCCCTCCGCCGGAATAATCCATTTCGACCCGCACCCCTTCGCCGCGCAATTGAATGGTGACCGGCAGCATCCGGCGAACGGCCTCCTCTCCCAGAAGCGCGAAAAAAATGTCGGGCTTCGGTGTTTCCATCCGTTCCATGAGCAGCGCGATTCGTTCGACGCCCATCGCAAACCCGATGCCCGGCGTGGGCGGACCTCCGAGCTCTTTGACAAGACCGTCATACCGCCCGCCGGCCGCGATTGCATTCTGCGCGCCGAGCTTCGTCGTGGTCACCTCGAAGGCGGTGCGCATGTAATAGTCCAGTCCGCGGACGAGATGCTCATTCACGACGAACGGGATTTTGAGTTGATTCAATCCGTCCTTCACCTGCTGGAAATGGACCAGGCAATCCGCGCAGAGATGGTCCAGCGGCGACGGGGCTTTGGCCGTGACGGCCCTGCAGCCTTCATTCTTGCAGTCCAGTATCCGCATCGGGTTCGTCTCATACCGTCGCCGGCAGTTCTCGCAAAGCTGCGACAGATACGTTTTGAAATAGGCCTTAAGCGTCTTACGGTATTCCGGGCGGCAGACCGAGTCGCCCAGACTATTGATCTCGAGCTGAACCTCCGTCACGCCGATCTGGTTGAGCACGGCCGACAGCATCGCGAGCACCTCCACATCCATCGCAGGCCGGTCGGTGCCGAGGGCTTCGATACCGATCTGGTAGAACTGACGGAACCGGCCGGCCTGGGGCCGTTCGTGCCGAAACATCGGACCGAGATAATATAGCTTGGCGACAGGCGCCTTCAAATAAAGCTGGTGCTCGATATAGGACCTCACAACGGAGGCGGTTCCTTCCGGCCGGAGGGTGATCTTCTTTCCGTCCCGGTCCTCGAAGGTGTACATCTCCTTTTCGACGATGTCGGTTGTGGCCCCGATGCCGCGCGCAAACAGTTCCGTCACCTCGAAGATCGGGATGCGGATCTCGGAGAAACCGAACGACTCGAAGATCGACCGGGCGGCCTGCTCTAGACGCTGGACCGCCTCGATTTCGCCGGGGAGTATATCTTTTACGCCGCGGATGGCCTGGATTTTCATGGGGCCACTATAGACGCAAGCCGACGGAAAAGTCAACCGATTGAGGCCCGCTTTTAATCTTTAGCTTGACAGCGGCCGACCAACCGTTTTATATGTGGAGAAAATTAACGCAAGGGTGCGCCAATGCCGGATTCAATGAACGATGAACCGATTATTTCGTCTTCCGTTCCGGCCGCCCCGCCTGACACGGAATCGATGTCGCTGGCCCAACCACAACCTCCGGCCGTCCGCTGGATTTATCGTCATGCCGTTCCCGTCCGACTGGCCCACTGGATCAATGTCCTCTGCCTCCCGATCCTGATCATGAGCGGGCTCCAGATCTTTAATGCTCATCCGGCCCTCTATCTTGGAGAGAGGTCGGATCGGGACCGGCCGATTCTTTTGCTGGACACGGTTTATTCCGAGTCCGGAGGAATCCGGGGGATCACCACGGTTTTTGGTTACTCGTTCGACACCACTGGATGGTTGGGGGCTTCAAGGGATTCGACCGGCCAGATTCATCGCCGTGGTTTTCCGGCCTGGGCCACGATTCCAAGCTATCAGTGGCTGGCGATGGGGCGTCGATGGCATTTTTTCTTTGCCTGGCTCTTCGTCATCAATGGACTGCTCTTCGGTCTCTACTCCTTCCTCAGCCGGCATTTTGATCGGGACCTGGTCCCGCTTCCGAAAGACCTTCGCGGCATTGGACGCGCGGTGCGGGATCATTTTTTGTTTCGCCATCCCAAGGGGGACGAGGCAGCCCGTTATAACGTATTGCAAAAGATCGCATACACCGGCGTGGTGTTCGTGCTGGGGCCGCTGATTATCCTGACCGGTATGACAATGTCCCCGAGTTTGGATGCGGGGTTTCCCGATCTTCTCACGCTTTTCGGCGGACGGCAGTCGGCAAGGACGATCCATTTCATCGTCTGTTTTTCGTTTGTCGGATTTATCGGGATCCATTTATTCATGGTGGCCGTGTCCGGCCTCTGGAATAATCTCCGTTCCATGCTGGTCGGACGGTATCGCATTGCGGAGGTTGGAGTCGAGCCGCATGATCAAGAAACGAATTGACCGACGGCGTTTTATGATCCGGGCCGCCCAGGCCGCCGGGCTCATCTTTTTGGCCGGATGCGACAAGCTGTCGCAAAGCGAATGGTTTCCGCGTCTGCTTGGCAGCGCCGAGGGGCTGACCCAAAGAGTCCAAAGGATGGTCACGCCGCGGAAGGCCATGGCACGCGAGTATAACGAAGCCGATCGGTCGGTCGTTTTTCCGACCAACGGGAACGTCGACCCGGCTAATCCGGACTATCAGGCCCTGGCCCGAAATGATTTCGCCGATTGGAAACTGACAGTTTCCGGTTTAGTCGAGCGGCCGGCCGAGTTTTCACTTTCCGATCTGCGCCATCTCCCGTTCCGTACCCAGATCACCCGTCATGATTGCGTCGAGGGCTGGAGCGCGATTGCGAAATGGAAGGGTGTTCCGCTGAAGGAACTCTTGGATCGGGTTCGCCCTCTGCCTTCGGCACGCTATGTCGTCTTTTACTGCGCCGATCCGGACGAGACCGGCCAGACCTATTATGAGAGCATCGATTTCGAAGACGCGAATCACCCTCAAACGATCCTGGCTTATGAAATCAATGGCCAGGTTCTTCCGATCGCGCACGGCGCCCCGATCCGTCTCCGGCTTGAACGGCAGCTCGGCTATAAAATGGCCAAGTATGTGATGCGAATCGAGTTGGTTGAAAGTTTTAAGACAATCGGCGGCGGCAATGGAGGGTATTGGGAAGATCAGGGATACGAGTGGTATGCGGGCATTTGAGCTTCTGATAAGATTACGGCTAAAAGTATTTCATCGCCCACCTAATATATATGAGTTCAACAACAGATCGATCCAACGAAACCAAGGCGTCCGATACAACAGCCGGCGGCCTTGAAAACGGCGGTCTTTCTGAGTATTCTTAAACCGATAAGTTTGGAGGATCTGAGATGGCGAAGGTGAGTCGGCGGTTGGGCGTGATTGGGGCGGGTAAAATGGGATCGGCCCTGATCCGCGGGATTGTGAAGGCCCGGATTATTTCATCCGATAAAATCACGGCGAGTGATGCGGATCCCGAGCTGCTCTCGTCCTTGAAAAAAGAAATCGGAATCAAGACGACCCCGGACAATGCGGCCACGATCAAATCGGCCGAGATTATATTACTGGCCCTGAAGCCCGATATGGTCCGTCCGGTTCTTCAGGAAATCAAAGGCTCCCTGACCAAGGAACACCTTATTGTATCGATCGCGGCCGGGATTCCGATCAAAGCAATCGAAGAGATTGCGGGAACGGAGGCGAGAATCATCCGGGTGATGCCGAACACGCCGGCCCTGATCGGCGAGGGAGCCGCGGCCTTCAGTCCCGGTAAAAAGGCGACGAAGGAGGACGTTGAGGATGTAAAAACGATCCTTGAAGCGGTGGGTATCGCGGTCGAGCTTCCCGAAAAGCATCTCGATGCCGTGACCGGCCTGTCCGGCAGCGGCCCAGCCTTCGTTTTTATGGTGATCGAGGCGCTGGCCGACGGCGGCGTGAAGATGGGGTTGCCCCGCGCCGTGGCGATGCTTCTTGCGGCACAGACCGTGGCCGGTGCGGCCATGATGGTGATCGAGACGAAAAAACATCCGGGAGAACTGAAGGACCAGGTGGCCTCGCCCGGGGGAACGACGATCGCCGGGATTTCTCAACTTGAACGCGGTGGACTTCGCGCAACGCTGATCGATGCGGTCGAGGCCGCTACAAAACGGTCGATGGAATTGGGGGGGAAATAGAGATGCTCGCCATGAAGGGCAAAAATTTTATTGATGGAAAATGGGTCGATTCCCGCACCCGGGAAATGTTTGAAAGCCGCAATCCTGCCAACCATGACGAAGTCTTAGGGACGTTTCCTTGCTCCAACGCCCAGGACATTAACGAGGCGGTCCATGTGGCCCGGAAAGCTTTCCCCGCGTGGCGGGCGATTTCCCGGATCAAACGCGGCGAGATTTTCGATGTCTTCGTCCAGCTCGTGAAGAAAGACCATGAAGCGCTGTCGCACCTGATGGCCCGGGAATGCGGCAAGGCGATCAACGAATCCCGCGCCGATGTGACGGAGGGCATCCATATGGCCCAGTATGTCTTCGGGATGACGCGGATGCCGGCCGGGGATGTGATCGCCTCCGAGATCGCCGAGAAGGACGCCACCATGCGGCGTCATCCCAAGGGCGTCGTGGCGGCCATCACGCCCTGGAACTTCCCGTTCGCGATTCCGCTCTGGCTGCTCGGCCCGTCCCTGGTCGAGGGCAACACGGCCGTTTTCAAGCCGTCGGAAGACACCCCGCTCATGGGACAGAAAATCGTCGAGTATCTGGAAAGAGCCGGAATCCCCCCCGGGGTGGTGAACCTCGTGCAAGGGGAAGGCGAGGGTGCCGGCCGCCCGCTGGTCGCGCATCCGGAGGTGGATGTGGTGGCCTTTACGGGATCATACGATGTGGGATCCGAAATCCGAAAGGTCTGCGCCGAGAGCCCGCATAAGTTTGCGGTCTGCGAGATGGGCGGGAAGAACGCCGTTATTATTTTTGACGATGCCGATTTCCAGATCGCGCTCAACGCGGCGCTGCTCTCGGCCTACAAGACGACCGGCCAACGATGCGTCTCATCGGGAAAATTGATCGTCCATGAAGCGCTGTACTCCAAGTTCTGCGAGGCGTTCGTCAAGCTCTCCAAACGCGTGACCGTCGGCGATCCGCTGAATGAGAAAACCTTTATGGGGCCCCTGATCAATGAAGCTGGCCGGAAGAAGATGGA
>JACQFA010000069.1 GCA_016200255.1 Nitrospirota bacterium
GGCTTCGGTTACGGCAACGACGACATCAAGGGGACCCATGCGGTGCTGGAGGTCCGGTCGCACGAAGTTCCGTTCCTGCTGGAAGACGGACAGGTCGTGGGCCGTTTGATTTACGAACGGTTGCTGGCCGCGCCCGAGAAAATTTACGGCGTGGGCATCGGCTCGTCTTACCAATCCCAGGGTTTATCGCTCAGCAAACAATTCAAACGCTCCTAAGCATTGCACCCCGTTCAAGCAGGAGAACTCGCCATGATGTTCCGTTCCGTAAAAATAGCGGCCGTCTTTTTGGGTGTGACCGTCCTCATCGCAGGCTGCGCCCAAAAACAGGTCATCCTCGAACCCGAGATCCCGGTCTTCCGGTACGAGCAGTACGTCCATAACGAGGGGTTCCGCGGAAAATTCGCCTCCGAGTCGCACGACGTCATCACCGTGACACCGGACCGGAAAAAAACCGACAGCACCTTCAAATGGACCGGGGCGATCCTTGGAAAAATCACCAGCGAACAGCACAAAATAGAGACGGTGCGGCTGGATAAGGACCTGATCTGGCGGATCGACATGAACAAGAAGCGGTATCTTGAATTTCCGATCAAAAAAATGGCAATGCAGGTGGGCGTTGTCCAGAGCGAACCGACGGCCGAGACGGTTTACGTTGAGGACTGCGTGAAATGCACCGTCAAGTCGGGAATCAAACGGACCGGAACCAAAAAAATCGTGAACGGGTACGATGCCGAGCAGATCATCCTAACCTGGTCCTCGACCTGCGCAGGCAAGGAAAAAGGCGAGCCGGCCGGCACCACCTCCTTTACGCTGGAGGTCTGGCTGGCGCCGGGCGTGCCGACCGGCGCGTATCTCGAAGCCTTCAACCTGGCCTACGCGAAAAAGGTCGGCATGGATATCCAGATGCTTCAGGTGGTCGGCGATCAGTTTCTGAAAACCTTCCCGTCACTCAAGGATCTGGCGCTGATGATGAAGGACCTCAAGGGCTATCCCGTCCTGAGCACCCTCTCGGTTGAAAACGATCAATATCTAAAGCAGGCCCAGGAAGATCGGAAACGACGGGCCGAGCAGGAAACCAAGCAAAGCCCGACTTCGCCCACCGATATGGTCACGGGCTTTTTCGGAAAAAAGATGAAGGAGCACCAGGAGGCAAAGGAAAAGGAAGAGGATGAAAAGTGGGGTAACGTGATATGGCGGGTCTCCTGGGAGTCGAGAAATTTTCAAAAGATGCAGCTCACCGCAAGTGCATTCAATCTTGAGGACGACCTGAAAAAAGTGGAGCAGAAGGAATACATGACCGGCGAGCAGGGCCAGGCCGTGGTCGAGGTCAAGCCGGCCCGCTTCGTGAAGACCGCCTGCCTGTCGAACCTGACCGAGGCGCAGCTCGGCGCGCCGATCTACCCGGGCGCCCAGGCGGCCCGCAGCCGTCCCTATGACGAAGGACAGCACAACACAAAGTGGTATTACGCCGGCAAGGACGACTACCGGGTCCAGTACGCGACGGCCGATCCCATGGACAAAGTGGTTTCCTTCTATGAAGGAAAATTCAAAAAGAAATGTCAGGTGGCCGACCGCAAGGACGGCGGACTGGATTATAAAGAAGCGGTCTGCACGCAACCCGCCGGCGCCGGCCTGGTTCGAACGTTCAGGATGACTGAGCAGCCGATCGAGATTTCGACCGATGTCACCGTCGGGACGATGGAGGCCTCGGAGCAGACCCGGCAGAAGATATTGGGATTTGAATTGAGTACGGGCAAAAACAAATAATCGTTATCGATTTGTTACTCCGTCTCGAACGGAACGGCCCGGACTTTATTATTTCAAAAGCGATGGAACGGCTTTCCAGCTCGTGACTTTCCTGGCCGTCTTAGGCAGTTCGATGTCGTCATCCTCTTCGGCCATGACGATCACCGGAATCTTCATCCGGGCCAGTCCCTCCGCATCGGCCGTGGAACGGGTGATTCCGGCCGGGATATTCGCCCAGACGTCGCCCCGGAGCTCCCGAAGCCGCTCGACGAACCGTTCCACTCGTCCGGCCGCCTCGCCCGGTAACGCCCAGACAAAAAGAGGCGCCGGAGGAAAATCCCGACGGGCCAGCCAGTCCTTCACGTCCGGTCCAATCGTCTCGTCGCCCGTATCGATATAAACCAACTGATACCGCTTTGAAAGTTTGGAGAGGATCTTCGCGGCCTCCGGCATCGCCTCCGAAGAAGGGGCCGCGCTGAAGGGTATCGCAGTGGGGTTGCCCGGTGTTTGGACGGACGAGAGCGCGACCGGAAGGATTGGGTCGGACACCTTGCGACAGGCGATATATAATTCGGCCGGATCGGCCTCGTACCGCGGGTTTTCCACAAGACGGACCGTTATGATATAAAGACCCGGCTTGGAGGGCGCAAAGGATTTGACAGCCATGCCGTCGCCGCCCGTCAGGGTTCGACCGAGGGATCGGCCTTCGAGCATAAACTCGATCCGCTCGCCGGAAATCGGCCGACGGACGAAGGAAAGCCCGCCCGTCACCAGACGGGCGGCAAGCCGGACGGACTGATTCGGTTGGGCGAGTTGATCGAAGGGGATGATCGAAACGGATGGACGGGCTGAGACCGGAAAGGCCGGTGCCATTAGAAGAAAAAGGAGGATCAACAACCGGCCGTACCGTCCCATGGTTCAAGGACCCGAACGACCGGCGCGCGCCTTGGCCAGCCGCTCTTCCGCCAGACGGTCGGCCGCCTCGAGCGGTGTGACCTTCTCCTCATTCGCGCGGGCGAACACGCGAACCAGGTTTTCGGTGATTCCGGCCACGCGGGTTTCGGCCTTCTCTTTCTGATAACCCTCCATCTCGCAGGCGACATTGATCAGCCCCCCGGCATTGATCACATAATCCGGGGCATAAAGGATACGCCGGCGATGAAGAAGTTTGGCATCCGCCCGGTTCGCCAACGGATTGTTCGCCGATCCGGCCACGATCCGGCAGCGGAGTTTTGAAATCGCGACCGGATTGAGCAGCCCGCCCATAGCGCAGGGCGCGAAGATATCGCAGTCCGCGGCATGGATCCGGTTGGGCTGCATCGTTTTGGCCTGGAGCTCGGAGGCAGCCGTCTTCATCCGAGACACGTCCAGATCCGAGACGATCAGCCGGGCCCCTTCTTGATGGAGCAGACCGACCAGATTCCGGCCGACCTTTCCCAGGCCCTGGACCGCGACGGTCCGATCGCGGAACGAATCGGAACCGAACGCCTCCTTGAGGCAGGCGCGCATCCCGTTGAGCACGCCCCGGGCGGTCATGGGAGACGGATCGCCGCTCCCGCCCATCGCTTCGGGAAACCCGGCCGCGTATCGCGTCACTCCGCGGATCGTCTCCAGATCGGCCATCGTCATCCCGACATCCTCGGCCGTGACATAGAGGCCGGCCAGTGAATCCACGAACCGCCCGAAAGCCCGGAGCAACGCCGGCGTTTTTTCCCCGGGTTTCGCGCAGATCACGGCCTTGCCGCCGCCGAGGTTCAACCCGTTGATCGCGGCCTTGTAGGTCATCGCCTTCGAAAGCCGAAGCGCGTCGGCGGCGGCCTCCTCAAAGGTCTTGTAGGCCCAGAACCGGCAGCCGCCCAGCGATGGGCCGAGCAACGTACTGTGGATAGCGATGATCGCCTTCAGCCCGGTCTCCGGGTCGGTCGAGACGACCAGCTGCTCATGCCCCTCTTTTGCCATGATATTGAATAAATCCATGCAACAATCCCCTCATTCCGATTAAATGCTTTTTTTCTTGGTCTGGGACTTGGTCTTTTTCTGGTCCGCCGCCTTATCGATCCGGACCTGGTAGATGAACCCGGCCCCTTTGCGCAGGTCCAGGACAGAGGCGGCATCCTCCCAACGCGCGTGTTGAATGGACAGGCCGAAGAACTCTTCCTGATAGGTCTTGGGAGGCGGCCCGAAACTTTTTGTCATCTCCTCGATAAGACCCTCGTAAAACCGCGTATGGAAAAAGATCCGATCGTAGATCACGAAAACCTTGTAGAGACGGCCCTGATAAAAATAATACTCGATCCGTTCATGTTTCGGGGTGATCCGAGAGTAGACTTCCGGATCCTCCTCCAGGTGCTCGGCGTAGCCGAACTCATCCGTCATCTCGACCCGGTCCACCTCGACCTGTTTCTTGAGCTCGGCGACGGAGATACCCCAACCGGCCTGCTCATACCCGTTGGGCAGGACCGCCCCGGCCGCGGCAAGCGATGGAAAGATCAGAACGGCGATTATGACGATGAGTCGGTGCATCGGTCTTAACCATCTCCACCGTATCATTTTTACGCTCGCGCTGGCAAGGGGCATGATAATGTTGCGGATGCCGACCGAATGGGGGTAAGATGGATTTACCATGGCGGCGCGCGATCAAAAAGAGATGAAACTGGTCGTGAGCGAGATCCGGCCGGAAACACCTGAGATCAAATCGTTCCGTTTCGATCTGCGATCGAACAAACCCTTCCCGTTCCGTCCCGGCCAGTTCGTGATCATCACGGCCGAGCTCTGGAACCCGAAGCGCAACCGGATGGGACCGGCCAACCGCGCCTTCTCGCTTTCGTCCTCCCCCACCGATGAAGACACCATCGAGATCGCAGCCAAACGGTATGAGGGCGGCCGCATGACGTCCTGGCTTCATGACACCGTCAAAACGGGCGACGTGCTGAATGTGAAAGGACCGGCGGGACACTATGTCTTCACCGAGGGCGAAAGCGACGAGATCGTCCTGATTGCGGGCGGAATCGGAATTGCCCCCTACCGGAGCATGATCCGGTATATCCTGGCCAAGGAACTTTCGGTGCGGATCAAACTTTTATACAGCGCGCGGACGCCGGCCGATTTTGCGTTCAAACCGGAATTCGACACCGCGATGAAACAGCATCCCAATTTCCAATGCGTCTACACGATCACCCGCCCCGATGAAACGCCCTTGACCGGCCGCACCGGCCGGTTTGACGAGGCGTTTTTCCGAGACCATCTTGGGCCGCTTGGGACCTTATATTATCTCTGCGGCCCGGACCAAATGATCAAAGAACAGAGCCAGATCCTCACGGCACTGGGCGTGCCTACTCCCATGATCCGGACGGAACGATGGTAGCAAAATCTCCTTCTAACAATACCCGTTGACAAAACCGACGGGCTTCAACGAGAATCCGGATCATCATGCCTTTCGACCTGCTTTGGATCCTTCCGCTGTTTCTGCTGGCCGCAGTATTGTATGCCTCGGTTGGGCACGGCGGCGCGTCGGCTTATCTGGCGATTCTGGTTCTGGCCGGTTATGCCCGCCCCGAAATTACGTCGACCGTCCTGATTCTCAATATCCTAGTGACCGTCACCGGCTTTACCAATTATTTTCGCGCCGGGCATTTCAATTCCCGGCTGATCTGGCCGTTTATCCTCGCGTCTATTCCAGCCGCCTACCTGGGCGGAATGATTCCGCTCTCACAGCCGGTCTTCTCCGGAATTCTCGGAGCAACGCTCTTGATCGCCGGACTCCGGTTTCTCCTCTTCACAAAACCGATTCTTCCCCGTCCTCCCGTTGAGCCGCGCTGGATCTACGGAATCGGTCTGCCCATCGGATTGGTTCTGGGGTTTCTGGCCGGGCTGATCGGCATCGGAGGAGGGATCTTTTTAAGCCCGCTGCTCCTGTTGATGGGATGGGCGGATGCCAAACAGACCGCGGCCGTCTCGGCCGCCTTCATCATCTTGAACTCACTGAGCGGGCTTGCGGCCCATGCCCTCCACGGAACGGTTCATCCCGGACTGGCCGTTCCGCTGGGCGTCACCGTTTTGATCGGCGGCCAGATCGGATCCTGGTGGGGCGCAAGGAAAGTTCCGCCGGCCGTCCTCCAGCAGGTTCTGGGCGCCGTCCTTCTGAGCGCCTCGCTCAAAATGATCCATGACCTTTTCTGATCTTCGCCCGTTTGATTCATCGAGGGCGATGACGTATAATTCACGCATGAACAAACCGACCGCCCGATCCGGCAGCATGCCGCTCCTGCTCTATCTCCTCACACTCGCTCCCTGGATCACGGGCTATTTGGAAAACGGCCATTGGCCCGCGGCGCCGCGGGCGATGATCACGGGGGTCAGTCTTTCGATCCTGATCGGGGCGAGCGTGTCCGTCCTGCTTTATTACCGTCGGCAGATGCTTCGGCTGCAGGACGAGATTGAACAATCGGCCCAGACCGACGCCCTCACGGCTGTGGGTCATCCGCGCGCCCTCGAAGAGGCGCTCGTGAAAGAGGTGGCCCGATCGCGCCGCATGGACCGTCCCCTGTCCTGTATTTTCTTTGATCTGGATAATTTCAAGACGATCAACGACCGGTTAGGACATGCGACCGGAAATTCCGTTTTACAGACGGTCGGAAAATCCATCCAGGGCGCCATCCGGCTGGGAATGGATATGGCCTTCCGTTACGGCGGGGATGAGTTCGTCATCATCCTTCCCGAAGCGGACAAGGCCCAGGCCTATCTCATCGCACAACGGCTGCATCAGGCGATATCGGCTCTGCGCCCCCCGACGATCCCGATCAAGTCGATCGAGGTGAGTCTGGCCGTGGCCCAGCTCCGCCCCGCACAGATCGCGAGAGACCTGCTCAGCCTCGTGGATAAGGCCATGCACCGGGCCAAGACCCGCGGAAAGAATATTATCTTTGATGCGGAAGATCTGGAGAAAGACTCAGGTCTCTGACCGGGAATATTTAACCTGTTCTTCGGCATGATAGGAACTTCGGACCAGCGGGCCGGATTCCACATGACGAAACCCGAGGCGAAGGCCCTCTTCCTTGAGGACAAGAAATTCGTCGGGAGGGTAATAACGGGTCACGGGAAGGTGCTTCGGCGTGGGCTGTAAATACTGGCCCAGCGTCAGGATATCGCAACCGGCCGCATTCAGATCGGCCATGACGTTCCGAACTTCCTCGGTCGACTCACCCAGTCCCAGCATGAGACCGCTCTTCGTGACCAACCCCGCCTGCTTCGCGCGTGAAATCAGATTAAGACTCCAATCATATTTTCCCTGCGGCCGGACGGAACGATACAGGCGCGGGACGGTTTCGGTGTTGTGATTTAAAATATCCGGCAGGACCGCAAAGACCCGGTCCTGAGCCGCATGCACGCCTTTAAAATCCGGAATCAGAACTTCAATTGTGCAGTCGTGCCGCTTCCGGATTTCTTGAATTGTCTCGGCAAAGATCTCAGCCCCGCCGTCGGCCAGTTCATCCCGATTCACGGACGTGATCACGGCATGCCGAAGGTCCAATGCCTGTACGGCCTGCGCCACCCGGCGGGGTTCATCGAGGTCCAGCTCAATCGGCTTTCCGGTCGTGACGGCGCAAAAACCGCAGCTTCGCGTGCAGATATCGCCCAGGATCATGAAGGTGGCCGTCCCGCGGTTCCAACAGTCCCACAAATTCGGACAGCGGGCCTCCTCGCAAACGGTATGGAGGGCGAGATCCCCCACCAGACTTTTCATCCGCCGGTAATGCGGCCCCGGATAGACCTGCACACGGAACCAGGGGGGCAATCGCCGACGGCCTTCCTGAGAATCGGCCTTGAGAAGCGGCAGTGGGTTCACGAATCACTCTTCTTCAATAATGGATTCGATCATGTCCTTGTTGATCGAGATATACGGGACCTCCTCGCTCGACGCGTTGATACGGACATCCGTCAGATTGATGAAGGTTCGCTCTTCTTCGTTGAGGACATCCGAGACGCGTTTCCGCATCGGAGGGATGATGAGCACCCCTTCATAACTTGCGTACACGGTCCGAACCTTCACACGCACCTTTTTGCCGGCAGCCATGTTTGGTTTTTCCCTCCTGAGGTGGTGAATAAGACGCCACGCCCCCCGTTCAACGGACGGAACAAGACCGGGTGGTTTCTGGATTCAACAACAGGTCGATCGAGTGTTACTTCTTCTTGCGCTGATGACGCATCTTTTTCCGAAGCTTGCGATATTTGTGCTTCCGCATCTTCTTGCGCCGCTTTTTGACTACTCTGGACATGACGATTCTCCTTTGGCGCGATCATTCTAACCATTTTCATCGGGAAAGGCAAATGAGAAATAAATACCACTCTCATCCTCCGCGGTTTGCGCTTCGGCGCTTTGAACGAATCGCCTCTTCGGCAAACGGCTGGCCATCCGTGCACACTAAAATTTTCATGAGGGGCCCCCGGAAGATGACTGCTTCCTAACACACCGACGAAAAGTTGTCAAGAACTATCCCGTCCGGCCTTGACCTTTTCGGGGGCCCACCGTATAATGCCGGGATGTTTATCAAAAACGGTCTTGGGATCGCCGTTTTGATCGGAGCTTTTTTCACGATTTCGGGTTGTGAACATGCGCCGGTCAAACCCACGGAAGACTCGAAGCGCCTGCAGCAGATCGATGCGTTCGTCGAAAATCTGCGCGTGGTCTACGAGGGCAGGAACCTTCCGGCCTTTTCATCGCTGTATCCGGGCGAACGTGCGGACGACCTTCGAACGATCACCGCCACCATGGGTTCGGCAAGCGCTCCGCGCCTGGATTTTGTGATCGATCGAATCGTTCTCCAAGATGAAACCGTTCGGGTTTCGCTCCACTGGGAACTTCGTTGGACATCCGACAAGACAGGCTCGGTGAAACAACGCGGCAACACCCTCCTTCAACTTACCGGAAAATCCGACCTGCGCCTACAAACTATTGAGGGAGACAATCCCTTCACGGCCCCCGCCTCTTACCGGGCCTCTCAACCATGACCGCTCCCTCCCAAGGCGATCCCGCTTTTGAGACGACCGATTACCTTGTGATCGGAAGCGGGATTGCCGGTCTTCGGGCGGCCATTGCGCTGGCCCCGCACGGCCAGGTCCTGATCGTGAACAAAGGAAACCCTCCCGAAAGCGCTTCGGAATTTGCCCAGGGCGGGATCGCGGTGGTTCTCGATCCGCAGGATAGCGTCGAGGCGCATATCTCGGACACCCTCCTTGCCGGCAAGGGTCTCTGCCGACCTGAGGCGGTTGCGGCCCTGGTCAAAGAAGGACCGGACCGGGTCCGGGAATTGATTCGATGGGGCGCACGATTTGACCGGGAACAGAACCGTTATATCCTGGCAAAAGAAGCCGCGCACAGTTCCGCCCGGATCCTGCGGGCGCAGGGCGACGCCACCGGGACCGAGATCATGCGCGCACTGCTGGAAAAATCGCAACAGTCTCAATCGATCCGCTGGCTCGTCCAACATTTTACGGCCGATCTGATCGTGGAGGAGAGTCATTGCATCGGCGCGGTTCTTCTATCCGAATCCAACGGCGTCCGGGTGGTCGGGGCCAGGGCCGTCGTATTGGCCACCGGCGGCGCGGGCCAGGTCTATTTGCGCACCACCAATCCGCCCGTCGCCACGGGAGACGGAATGGCGATGGCCTACCGCGCCGGCTGCATTCTCGAGGACATGGAGTTCGTTCAATTCCATCCGACGGCGCTTGCGCTCCAGAACGCCCCTGCTTTTCTGCTGACCGAAGCGATGCGGGGCGAGGGTGCGATCCTTCGCAACCATCGGGGCGAAGCCTTCATGAAGCGATACGACCCGGCCGCCGAGCTGGCCACACGCGACGTGGTCAGCCGGGCAATCTGGCAGGAGATGCAGGTCGGCAATACATCTCACGTCGATCTGGACGTCACTCACTTGGATGCCGCCTTTATCCGAAAACGGTTTCCGACCATCACGCAGACCTGTCTTCGGTACGGCCTGGACATCACCCGAACGTCCATTCCGGTTGCGCCCAGCGCCCACTTCATGATCGGAGGGGCCAAGACATCGCTGACGGGAGCCACGTCCATCCAAGGGCTCTATGCCGCAGGCGAAGTTGCCTGCAGCGGAATCCATGGAGCGAACCGCCTGGCGAGCAACTCTCTCTTGGAAGGGCTGGTCTTTGGAGCCCGGGCGGGGGAGTCGGTCGTCGAGTCATCTTCGAACAGCGTGGTCAATATTTCAGCGATACGATCTGCTCTGGTTAAACAACTGCCGGGATGGATTACCCGCCGGTCGGTTTTCCCGGCGGCGTTGGCGACTGCGGCGCATCAATTGAAAGAGGCAATGTGGAATCAGGTCGGGATTGTCCGCGATCAAGCCTCACTCACTCAGGCATTGAAGATTTTGGACCGTTGGGAACCCCTCTTGACCGCTCCCATTGTTTCCCAAGCGGAGGGGGAATTTAAAAATTTGGCAACGGTGGCTTTATTGATCGTGCGGGCGGCGCTGTTGAGGAAGAACAGCATCGGCGTGCATTACCGCTCGGATGATCCCTCCATGGGGCGATCTTCCGAATCCCGTCATATCGCTTTCCGTTGGCCCGATCGTCCAAAAGGCTACTGGACGTAGGCCACCCGATAACGCCGGGTATCCTGATACTGTTCCGGGACATTGGTATAGATGACACGGCCGCCGGGGGAGAAGACTTTGTAGACCGACTTTCGGGAAGGCTCTTTTCCTCGATAGGTTTTATAGGCCGCCATCACCTTTCGAATATACTGGTGGGTTTTTTCAATGGGCGGAACCTGGCCATAGGACTCCACCCGGGTTGCACCGGCATGATAAGCTGCGAGGGCCAGCGTCAGATCGCCGTTGAAGCGGCTCAGGAGGGCACTCAGGTGTTTCACCCCCCCCGAAACATTCTCGATGGGGTTAAACGGATTTCGCACATCCAGGGTGGACGCCGTGGCCGGCATCAGTTGCATCAGGCCCATCGCTCCGGCATTTGAAACCGCCTGGGGATCAAAATCGGATTCGACCTTGATGACGGCCTTGACCAATGCCGGGTCCACCCGGTAGCGGCGGGAGGCGCTCAGGATGGTTTGATGAATCTCACCCGGACGGACCGGAGTTATGGCGGCCGGATTTTCCAGGTGCCGGTAGCGGGGATCAGTCGGCACATTCGTGAAATGAACCACGCCCCGGGCGTCCATAAACTGATACACCTCGCCCCGGGCCGGCCCGGCCAATCCCGCCAGACCACAAACCACCAGGACTGCGGCCCATGAAATCCCTCGGCCTCGCTTCATCCGGGAGGCGGAATTCGTTAATCGTCTGGATCGGCTCACAAATGCCATGACCGTGATACTCTCTCAACTGTTTGAGGGTATCATTCATCCCGAACCCTGTCAACAGACACGGACGTGGCAAAGATCCTCTGGAACTTGACTGTAAAATGCGATGATTTTATAATAAAGGACCACTCCACATTTGAAAGGAGCATACCATGCCGCCCATTCGATGGGACCCGTTTCGAGATCTGCTGTCGCTTCAAGAACGGATGAATAAATTATTTGAAGACAGCCTGGTCCGTTCGACCAGTAAACTCGGAGAGATATCCCAGGGAACTTGGACACCCATGGTCGACATTCTGGAGAAAGAGAATGCGATTATTTTGAAAGCGGAACTCCCCGGCGTCCGGCTGGAAGATGTCGATCTGCAGATCAAGGACGACACCCTTGTCCTGAAGGGCGAACGACGGTTTGAGAAGGATGCGAGGAAAGAAAACTATCACCGGGTGGAACGCTCCTACGGAATGTTCTCCCGATCCTTCACGCTGCCCGGCACCGTGGATCAATCCGGAATCAGCGCCGAACTCAAAGACGGCATTCTGGAGGTCAAGCTCCCGAAGGCCCGCACGGTTGAATCCAAACCGATCCCGATCGGAATTAAAAAGTAAACCGACAAGGAATCTCAAGGAATGCGTGGGATGATCCAGTTTGACCGCCTGACCATTAAAGCCCAAGAGGCCCTCCTCGAGGCCCAGAAAACGGCCGAACAGCATCAACACCAGCAGATGGATGTCGAACATCTTCTCACGGCCCTCTTAAACCAACCGGAGGGAACCGCCGTTTCGTTGCTGAAAAAACTGGGCGTGAACCCGGAGGCCCTGCGCAAGGACCTCCTTCAAAACCTCAAGGACCGGCCTCAAGTCACTGGAGAAGGCCTCGGTCAATTGTACGCCACGCCTCAGTTGAATCAGGTCTTCAATCAGGCTCAAACCGAGGCCGTACAGCTCAAGGATGAATATATCAGCGTTGAACACCTCATACTCGGCATCCTCGCCGGCGACGGCACCGCGGTGCAACTGCTGCGGCGGCACGGCGTGACGAAGAACCGGGTGCTGGCCGCCCTGGTCACAATCCGGGGATCCCAGCAGGTCACGGATCAGAACCCGGAGGATAAATACCAGGCCCTGACACGATACAGCCGAAACCTGACCGACCTGGCCCGGCGCGGCAAACTGGACCCGGTCATCGGGCGGGACGAGGAAATCCGGCGGGTGATTCAAGTCCTTTCCCGACGGACGAAGAACAATCCGGTCCTGATCGGCGAACCCGGTGTCGGCAAGACGGCGATCGCGGAGGGGCTCGCGCAACGGATCGTCAACGGCGATGTCCCGGAGGGATTGAAGAACAAGCAGGTCGTCGCCCTGGACCTGGGGTCTCTGGTTGCGGGCGCCAAGTTCCGTGGTGAGTTTGAAGATCGGCTCAAGGCCGTCCTCAAGGAGATTACGGACGCCCAGGGCGGCATCATCCTTTTCATCGACGAAATGCATACGCTGATCGGCGCCGGAGCGGCCGAAGGCGCGATGGACGCCTCCAACATGCTCAAGCCGGCCCTGGCGCGGGGGGAGTTGCGATGCGTCGGCGCCACGACACTGGATGAATACCGGAAACATATCGAGAAAGACGCCGCGCTCGAACGCCGATTCCAGCCGGTCCTCGTGACCGAACCCTCGGTCGAGGATACCATCTCGATTCTCCGAGGCCTCAAGGAACGATACGAAGTGCATCACGGCGTCCGGATCAAGGACTCCGCCCTGGTGGCCGCCGCCATGCTTTCTCACCGTTATATTTCCGACCGGTTTCTCCCCGACAAGGCCATCGACCTGATCGACGAAGCGGCCTCGCGGCTCCGCATGGAGATCGACAGCATGCCGACCGAGCTGGACGAAATGGAACGCCGTATCCGGCAGCTTGAGATCGAGAAGGAAGCGATTAAAAAAGAAAAGGATCCCGCCTCCAAGGACCGTCTGGCAAAGATCGACCGGGAAATCGCCCATCTTCAAGAAGACCGAACCCGGTTGCGACTGCAATGGGAATCCGAAAAGGAATCCATCCGCAAGATCCGAACCGCCAAAGAGGAGATCGAGCGGGCCCGGATCGAGGCGGAAAAGGCCGAGCGGGAGGGAAACCTAGGCCGTGCGGCCGAACTCCGATACGGCCGGTTGATCGATCTCTCCAAGCAGCTCGATTCTGAGAACCGGCGGCTACAGGAGCTGCAGTCCCGGCAGAAGATGCTGAAGGAAGAGGTGGATGAGGAAGACGTGGCCGAGATCGTCTCGAAATGGACGGGCATTCCGGTCAGGCGTATGCTGGAGGGTGAGATCCAGAAACTGGTCAAGATGGAGCTTCGGCTGAAGGAACGGGTAGTCGGCCAGGATGAGGCCGTCACGGTCGTTTCCGACGCCGTGCGACGAAGCCGGGCCGGTATCCAGGAGCCGAACCGGCCGATGGGGTCCTTTATTTTCATGGGGCCGACCGGCGTCGGCAAGACCGAACTGGCACGGGCCCTGGCCGAATTTCTTTTTGACAATGAGCAGGCATTGGTCCGCATCGACATGTCCGAATACATGGAAAAGCATGCCGTGTCGAGGCTGATCGGCGCGCCGCCGGGTTACGTCGGGTATGAAGAAGGCGGCCAGCTGACCGAGGCCGTCCGGCGCAAACCCTACTCGATCATTCTTTTCGATGAGATTGAAAAGGCCCATCCCGATCTGTTCAACATCCTCCTGCAACTCTTGGACGATGGCCGTCTGACGGACGGCCAGGGCCGCACGGTCGATTTCAAGAACACCGTGGTGATCATGACCTCCAACATCGGCAGCCAGCAGATTCAAAAACTGGGCGCCCGGAACGAGGAGGAAATGCGCAAAAGCGTCCTGGCCATGCTGCGCGCCCAGTTCCGTCCGGAGTTTTTAAACCGGATCGACGACATCGTGATCTTCCATCCCCTGGGACTGCCGCAGCTCATTTCGATCATCGAGATTCAGATTAAAAATCTCAAGACACGACTGGCCGAGAAAAAGCTCTCCCTTGTCCTGACGGACGCCGCGAAAAAATACCTGGCCCAGGAAGGATACGATCCGATCTATGGCGCACGGCCCTTGAAGCGGATTATTCAACGGGACATTCTGAATCCCCTCGCCCTTCAGTTGCTCCAAGGTAATTTCAAGGAGGGCGACACGATCGAAGCGGATCTTTCTCCGGACCGAACGTTAACGCTCAAACGGGCCCGGACGGACGGAAAGCGCGCCGCATAATTTCATTGACAGGGTTTCGCGATTGTGATAAACAAAACCCTGCATCGGTCATCCATCCACCGGTCGCAACCATTACCGATACGCTAAACCGCTTTTCCACGTCCAGGGTTCCCGATGCCCGCTTCGTCCGCCGTTGCACTCTCCCACGCCAAACCGGCACCACAGAAAAAAGGCATGGACCTGGCTCTGGAAGAGTTCATGGAACACCGGCTCAAGGATTTTGTCAAACAAATGAAAGCCTCCGGAGGCCGCAACCTCTATTCGATCCTGCTTCGAGAAATCGAACGCCCATTGATCAAGATTACGCTGAATGAAACGAACGGGAACCAAATCCAGGCCGCCTACCTTCTCGGCATGAACCGGAACACGCTCCGGAAAAAGATCAAAGCGTTGAAGATTCGAGTCCGTAAAAACTCTCCCGAATAAACCCAACAAATTCTCCTTGACAATGGCGGATCGAATTGATATTTTTACCCACGTTCTTGATACGGATTGCCCGATCCTGCGGTTTCAGCCGCTCGCCGTTCATCGTGTAATCGTTTCTACTGAGAGTTAATACGAACGTTGCGTTTCCACTGAAGAACAGGACTATCCCTTCCATGACCAAGCAGCAGTTGATCGAAAAAATTTCCGGAATGGCCGGCATCAGCAAAGTGGCGGCCGGAGACGCTCTGAACGCCGCGCTGGACGGGATCACCTCCGCCCTCAAAAAGGGCCAGAAGGTCAGTCTGATCGGTTTCGGAACATTTTCCGTGCTGAAAAGAAAGGCCCGCGTCGGCCGCAATCCCAAGACCGGCGATGTGATCAAGATCCCGGCCTGCCGCGCACCTAAATTTTCGGCCGGCAAGGAACTCAAGACCGCCGTCAAATAGCTCTCCTCCGCCAAAGCCCATATGGTTGACAAATCAAGCAGTTTATATTAGGATGCTGACAATTTGTAGGCGCGTAGCTCAGGGGTAGAGCGCTACCTTGACACGGTAGAGGTCGGCGGTTCAAGACCGCCCGTGCCTACCATGAGTCCTATATTAATGTTTAACAAATAGAACATTTGATGGAAAGGCATCATAACGAACGGGATGTGTGACGTTGTTATCGTACGGGTCATTATTATTCTGCCCTTGATTCTGCCCTTGACTCGACCACGCACATCACCGGATCGGAGCGGTGCCTTTTCCGTTTATCATGGCCGGTAAAATTATCATGACGCCCCCTAAATCAGTCACGGTCCGATTTCCGGACGGGACAGAGCATCGGTTTGCGAAGGACACTGTTTTGTCCGAGATGCTGACCCGGACGAAACCGCCCTGGAAGGAACCGCCCGTGGCGCTCAAGGTGAACGGGACCGTACTGGGTCTCGGTCAACCGCTGTCGGACGCGGCTTCCGAAACGGATCCCTTCGTGATCGAACCGGTTTTTTTCGCTTCCCCCGAGGGACAGGAGATCTACCGCCACAGCAGCGCCCATATCATGGCCCAGGCCGTGAAGGAACTTTTCCCAAGCGTCAAACTGGCCATCGGACCGCCGATCGAAGACGGTTTTTATTACGATTTTGATCTCGGACGGCCGTTTACCCCCGAGGACATTGAAAAGATCGAGCGACGGATGAAGGAGATCGCGGCTGCCCATTACGTTTTCGAACGGAAGGCGCTTTCAAAGCAGAATGCGATCCGATTTTTCGAGGAAAAAGGGGAAACGTACAAAGTGGAACTGATCCGGGATCTGCCGGAAGACGAAGTCATCACGGTGTATGAGCAAGGCCCGTTCACCGATCTCTGCCGCGGGCCTCATGTCTTGTCGACCCGGCATGTCGCGGCCTTCAAGCTGCTCACGGCCGCGGGGGCGTACTGGCGCGGGGACGAACGCAACCCGATGCTGCAGCGGATCTACGGCACCTCCTTTCCCACGCAGGAGGCCCTGGACGCCCATCTCAAGCGGCTCGAAGAGATCAAACGGCGCGATCATCGCCGCCTTGGAAAAGACCTGGACCTGTACAATGTCATGGATGAGATCGGGCCGGGCTTGGTGATCTGGCATCCCAACGGCGCGCTGATCCGGAAACTGATCGAGGATTTCTGGCGCGAACAGCACCTTCTTCACGGCTACGACTTTGTCTACTCCCCCCATATCGCCCGGCTGGACCTCTGGAAACGGAGCGGTCATTTGGATTTCTATCGGGAGAACATGTACACCCCGATGTCCATTGACGGGATCGATTATGAACTCAAGCCGATGAACTGCCCCTTTCATATCATGGTCTATAAATCCCATCTCCGAAGCTACCGGGACCTGCCGCTCCGATACGCGGAACTGGGTACGGTGTATCGCTATGAGCGCTCCGGCGTTCTCCACGGACTCCTCCGGGTCCGCGGCTTTACCCAGGATGACGCCCACCTGTTCTGCCGTCCGGATCAGATCGAACAGGAAATTTTAAAAGTCCTGGATCTGACCGTCTTTACCCTCAAGACCTTCGGGTTCGATGACTATGAGATCTATGTCTCGACCCGTCCCGAAAAATCGGTCGGCTCGATGGAAAACTGGGAACACGCCACCGCCGCGCTGGAATCGGCGCTCAAGACCAAAGGCATGGCCTACCGGATTGACCCTGGAGAAGGCGTCTTCTACGGCCCCAAGATCGACCTGAAAATCAAGGACGTGCTGGGCCGTTCCTGGCAATGCACCACCGTTCAGGTGGATTTCAACCTTCCCGACCGGTTCAATCTGTCCTATATCGGCGAGGATGGCAAGGAACACCAACCCATCATGATCCATCGCGCACTGATGGGCTCGATCGAGCGGTTCTTCGGCGTGCTGATCGAGCACTACGCTGGCGCCTTTCCGCTCTGGCTGGCGCCCGTCCAGGTCAAGGTCATGCCGATCACGGATCAGCAGCATGCCTATGCCGACGAGGTCGCCGGCGAGTTGACCCGGTCCGGGCTCCGCGTGGAAACGGATCGCCGTAACGAAAAGATCGGCCTTAAAATTCGGGAGGCCGAAAAGGCCAAGACCCCGTACATGGTCATCCTCGGCGCACGCGAGGTCCAGAGGCGAAAACTTTCGGTCCGCAAACGAAGCGGAGACAATGTCGGTGAACTGGATATCCCCTCCTTCATCGAACGGCTCAACAACGAGGTCGTAAAAAAATCGGTATAATCAACCTGCATCCGACGGATCCGAACCCATCGGGTGGCAACATTTGAAAGGAGGAATAACCTATCGCGGTCAAGCAGCGTGTCAATAACGAGATCCGGGTTCGAGAAGTCAGGGTCATCGGCGCCGACGCCGAACAACTGGGTGTTCTGCCTACACGGGATGCCATCGCCAAAGCGGCCGAGCTGGGGCTGGATCTGGTGGAGGTGGCCCCGACCTCTCAGCCGCCCGTCTGCCGCATCATGGACTATGGAAAGTTCAAGTACGAGCAGAACAAGAAGCAGCATGCGATGAAGCAGCACCAGAAGACAACGCATGTGAAAGAGATCAAACTGCGGCCCCACACGGATAAACACGATCTGGATTTTAAGATCCGTCATATCCGCGAATTTTTGCAGGCCAGCGACAAGGTCAAGGTGACGATGATGTTCCGGGGCCGCGAGATGGCCTACCTGGACGCCGGAAAGGTGACGCTGGCCAAGGTGATCGAGGCCGCGAGCGACGTCGGGGTGATCGAGCAGCATCCCCGTCTGGAAGGACGCAACATGATTTTGATACTGTCACCCAAACCTCAAACCGCATGATATGAATAAGAAGGAAACGATCGAATGCCAAAGATGAAGACACACAAAGGAGTGGCCAAACGGTTCAAGCGAACCGGAACCGGAAAAATCAGACATAAACAGAGCGGAAGAAGCCATCTGCTCAGCCACAAAACCCGGTCCCGAAAGCGGCATCTCAAAGCCGCCGGACTGGTTTCGAAGGCCGATCAACAGAGCATCAAGCGTTTGTTGCCGTACGCCTAAGCAATTGAGATAAACGAAGAAGGAGTGAAGCATGCCACGTGCAAAAGGAGGACCTAAAACTCGAGCCCGCCGAAAAGGCCGTTTGAAACTGGCCAAGGGCTTCTGGGGCGGTAAACATCGGCTCTTTCGCACCGCGACCGAGCTGGTGGACAAAGGCCGGCAGTATGCCTACCGCGACCGACGGCAGCGGAAACGGGATTTTCGCCGTCTCTGGATCGTGCGGATCAACGCCGCCGTATCGACCCATGGCCTTTCGTATTCGAAGTTCATGGCGGGATTGAAGAAGGCCGGCATCGGCCTGGATCGAAAAGTCCTGGCCGATCTGGCCATCACGGATCCGCAGGGATTTGCGAAGATCGCCGAAACAGCCAAGGCCAAACTGGCGGCCTAGGCCATTCGTATTACACCAGAAGGCCGAGGTCCAACTCAAATGCCGCGCAGGGCATGATGATCTGCCAGTTTTGGAGGACCTGCGGATGAAGTTCGCCGATCAGGCCGACGGCGCGTCCTCCGCTCACAATCCTCCCGGCCCGTCCATCAATGAAGGAAGGATGAACGGCCGGTTCCAATTGATAGGGCTTGCCTATATAGTACATCAATAAATCAAGGCCGGAATGAAGCTCCGAAAAATTGGCGGCCGGATGGGCGATGAGGACGGCCAGCTTCAAAGCGGTTCGCGTTCCCTCCGGCGCTTTCGCATCCATGATGGCCGTATCGCCCGCCTCGAAGATCCGGTGGGGATAAAAACTCTTCGAGCTGGCGGCCTCCACCCGAAGCAGCGATGGGATGATCCTGTTCCGCAGCGCCGAGTAGGTCTGGGACATCACATTCTCAACCATTACGAGATCGCCGTTGCCGTTCGAGTCCGGCCGGTTCATCCGGACGACCGACTCCTCCCGATTCGTCAGGATATTCGAGATCACCTCCTGAAACCCCATTCCGATCATGGATTCTCTCGCCCGGTCCGAGAACTGCTCGATGGGCGAGAGCCCTCCCACCGTAAATTCGGACGGCATCTCGGGCTCGAAACTTTCGTAGCCGCGGCTGATCGCAAAATCCTCGACCACATCCACCGGATGAAGGAGATCGTCGCGGTAGGCCGGAACCGAGACCGCGAGATTCCGACCCCGTGACTTCGCGTCATATCCGTATGCCTTCAATACCGATACCGCCTTCGGCATCGAGATCGTTTCACCGAGTGCGGAATTAAAATGATTCAGCGCAACCGTCATGGGTTTGGCCAAGCCCATCGGCATCGTGATTTTCCGGCCGAAATCGGTCGGGTACGGATAGCGCACCTCGACCGGCTCGATCCCGGCGCCGCGATCGGAAAGATTCGCCGCCAGTATGTTCACGGTCAGGATTACCATTCGAAGATCGGTCCCGGTCACCTCGACAAATAGATCGCGGTCCCCGACCTGAACCTCCCCGACGTCCCGGCTGTTGATGATCGGCGGAAAGGAGAGGATCTTGTTTTCACGGTCCACCAGTAGTGGGTATTCGGACGCCGTCGACAGAATCCCGGCATACGTCATTCCTTTCGGATGTTTTTCCAGGATCGCCCTCAGCGTCATCGCCGAATCGAATCCGAGCGGGACGAACCGAACTTCATCCGGGCGAACCGTTTTGTACGTCACGGGAAAAGAAATCTCGGCGAAACGATAAAGCCCGATCGAAACCAGCTGCCGTTTCCGGCCGAAACTCTCACTGAGCTTTTCCTGCGTCTGGATGAGCTGGACCAGCGCTTCATCACTAATCATCAGCCCGCGCGCGATGCAGGCGCCGATATACGGGCGGATCGTTTTCAGCGAAGGCGCCACCTCAACGACGGCCGCCGCTTTTCGCTTGCCGTTATAAAAAGGATACGGAACGGCCTTCTTCAGACGATGAGTCCTGATCTGCCGGGCCACGCCCTCCACGCACCATAGATCCGGCCGATTGGTATCGTTCAGCTCCAGCTTCATCTCACCGGTCGCTTCATCGTATCCTTTGATTTCGCCCTTGACCAGCGGCAACCGGTCGCCCAGTTCGGAGAGCGTGATCGACCGGCCGAGAAGATGTTCGAGGTCCTTCATCTTGATCTGGATCGTCGGCACGGCCTATCCCCTCGCCCGCTTGGTTCGGATCAGATCCAGATCGCTCGAGAAAAGATCCCGGATGTCGCCGATGCCCAGCGCGACCATCGCCATCCGGTCGAGACCCAGCCCCCACGCGATCACGGGCACCTTCACGCCCAGCGGCCCGGTCACCTCGGGACGGAACAACCCCGCGCCGCCAAGCTCCATCCAACCCAGTTTGGGATGCTTGACATGCATCTCGACCGACGGTTCGGTGTAAGGAAAATAGGCCGGGAGATATTTTACCTCGGTCGCATGAGCCATCTCGGTCGCGAAAAGTTTCAAGAGACCCAGCAAGGTTCGAAACGTGATTGCCTCGCCCAGCGCGATTCCTTCCACCTGGAAGAAATCCGGCGCGTGCGTCGCGTCCACCAGGTCGTAGCGGAAACAGCGTGCGATCGAGAAATATTTTCCGGGGATTTTCGGAGAAGCGGCCAGGGTCCGGGCCGAGACCGAGGTGCCCTGGCTTCTCAGTACAAGCCGTTTCGCCCGCTCCGGATCAAACGAGTAGCGCCATCCGTGCGAGCCGGTTTTCCATCCCGTCTCATGGGTCTTGCCCACCTGTGCGGCATAAGGCTCCGGCAGGGACGTCACCGATTTGGGATGGTCCACGAAATAGACATCATGGATGTCCCTCGCCGGGTGGAACTGGGGCATGAACAGCGCGTCGCTGTTCCAGAATTCGGACTCGACCAGCGGCCCGCGCATCTCTTCGAAACCCATCGATACCAGCTTCACCTTGACGCTGTCGAGAAACTCACGGTACGGATGTTTGCGCCCCGCGGCCGTGCGGGACGGCTTGAGGCCGATGTTGTATTTTCGGAAGGACTTCCCCCGCCAAGCGTCGTCCTTGAGCAAATCCGGTGTGAGCTGGGCAACTTCTTCCACGCCGCCCATATCGGGAGTCAATTGTCTGACGAGATCGCGCCCCAACTCGGTCAGAGCCAAGCACTTGGACTTTTTCTCGTTGCGTTTAATGACTCCGCGCGTCTTCCATTTTTTTTCAAGGACATCGTCCAGAAGATGCTTTTCCTCGGATGAAAGGTCGGATTCATTGATGGACCCGGCCGTGGCTGATAATCGTCTTAAAAGTTCCGGGAGCAGCCCTTCAATCATGACCGGCAATGATGCGCCTGTTGGTTCTAAAACCCCGCCGGGTCCCATCCAAACAACTTCATGGTCTTTGTTTCGCAGATTTCCCAGAGCCGTGCTGACCTCGGACGAGTCCAGGCTTTCAAGTTCGGAAAGATTTTTGACCGAGATTTTTTCACCGGCTTTCAGTCTGTTGAGGATTCGCTTCTCCGGTATTCCGTGTTCCGCATATTTCCTGCCAAGCTCCGTGATGGACACAAACGGCGTCGCTTTTTCTTCCTCGACCTTCGCGATACCCTTGGTCAACAGCCACCCGAACGCCATCGAAAGACGGGATTCGTCCAGGCCGCTCTCCTGCATCAACACATGGTCCCACAGCGTCGGACGGATTTTGAGCGTCGCGAGCACTTTGCGCTCGAGCGGATGAAGGCCGGATAACAGTTGTTCGATCTCTTGTGACATTATTCCTTCTCGATAAAAATGTTCAGCCTTTACAATACCGACGGGACTGGATTTTGTCAAGGCGGGATGAGTTACAAAATTTTCTCGACGTTTTCGGGAGGGCGGCCGAGGGCGGCGCGGCCGTTGGACAGCACGATCGGTCGCTCGATCAGGATCGGGTGCCGGATCATCGCGGCGATTAATTGGGCGCGCCGGAGCTTGGGGTTGTCAAAATGGTACTTTGAATACTCCGGCTCCTTCGTCCGCATCAGCTCGCGCGGCTCCAACCCGAGGAGTTTCAGGATCTCGTGCAACTCCTTTTCGGTCGGCGGCGTTTTAAGATACTCGATCACCTTCGGCGCTATCCCCTTCTTCCGGATCAGCTCCAGTGTTTTGCGACTCGTCCCGCAGCGCGGGTTATGGTAGATCGTTACATTGGTCATGTTTGCATTTCCTGATTTATCCGATCGCGGACCGCATCCTCTGGATCGTGTCCTTGTAGTCCTTGCTCTGGAAGATGGCCGAACCGGAAACGAAGATATCGGCGCCGGCCTGGGCCATCGCCGCGATATTTTCAATCTTGACGCCGCCGTCGATCTCCAATTCAACCTTGGCGCCGCGCGCATCGATCATCTTGCGAGCTCGACGGAGCTTCTCCAATGCGGACGGAATGAAGCTCTGGCCGCCGAAGCCGGGATTGACCGACATGATCAGGAGCAGATCCACCTCGCCCAGAATTTCCTCGACACTGGAAAGCGGCGTCGCGGGATTCAGGGTCACGCCGGCCTTCACACCCTCTTCCTTGATCGACTGGATCGTGCGATGAAGATGGGGACAGGTCTCGACATGGACCGTGATGTAGCTGCTCCCTGCCTTGATGAATTCAGAGATGAAGTCCTCCGGGTTCGTCATCATCAGATGAACGTCGAGCGGCAGCCGGGTTACTTTTCGGATCGCCTTTACGATCGGCGGGCCGATCGTAAAATTCGGAACGAAATGGCCGTCCATCACATCCACATGAATCATATCGGCGCCGGCCTCCGTCACACGGGCGATCTCGTCCGCCAGATGGGCGAAATCGGCTGAGAGGATGGACGGGGCGATCTTTCCGGACTTGGGCGACGTCATGACGGCTCAGGCTCCTTTCGTTTCACTGATCAGTCTTGCGGCAAAGAAATGATCCATTTGATACGGATTCAATAACGTGTTCAGGGTTCCCTCCGATGTGATAAGCCCCGATTCCGGCCAGAGCGATTGAAGGGATTCGAGCCGGAAATCGGGATGCCGGGTCAGAAACGATCCGACGACGGCTTCATTCTCTTCCGGTTCGGTGGTGCAGGTACTGTACACCAATACCCCGCCGGGTTTCAAGCGCGGAGCGACCTGATCCAGAATCTTGTTCTGGAGCGCAGCCATCGTCCCGATCACAGCCTCGGATTTGTACCATTTGGCCTCCGGATTCCGTCTCAAAATTCCCAGTCCGGAGCACGGGGCGTCGACCAGAATACGGTCGTAGGGCGCGTCCCCAAGCACTGCCGTGCCGCGCGTCAGATCGGCCGCGACCGGCCGGATCGAGGTGAGACCCAGACGCCCGGCGTTCTCGACCATCCGCTCCATCCGTTTCGCGCCGGCATCCGCCGCCACGATTTCGCCACGATCGCCCGTCAACTCGGCCAGATGGGTGCTCTTCCCGCCCGGCGCGGCACAGGCATCCAGGATGCGTTCGCCGGGTTTCGGGGCCACGGCAAAACCGATCAGCTGGGCCGCTTCATCCTGTACATAGAACTCGCCCCGTTGATAGGCCGGTAAGTCGGTCAGATGGGCAACGCCGCGGAGCATCAGGCCGGCCGATGACACCGCGCAGGGCGTCACGTCTATTCCGGCCCGTTTCAACTCGGCCGACAACGCATCGCGCGTGGTTCGAAGCGTGTTGACACGAACCGTCACCGGAGGAATCTCATTATTCGCGGCGCAAAGCGCGATGGTTTTCTCCATCCCCAGCCGCGGAATCCATCGCTTCACGAGCCACTCGGGATGGGAATATTTGACCGAGATATGAAGGATCGGGTCTTCGGCCGGGTCCGGAAGCGGAATCGTTTCGGCCCGCACCATCGCACGCAGAACCGCATTCACGAATCCGGCAATCGCCTTTTCGCCAAGCGTCTTAGCCAGCCGGACGGATTCATTGACGGCGGCCGAGGCCGGGACACGGTCCAGAAAAAGGATCTGGTACGCCCCAAGCCGCAGTAGATTTTTCAGTTTGACGGATTGACGGCTGCGGTGGGTCGTGAACCGGCCGATCGCCCAGTCCAGGGAGCCCCGCCGGCGCAACACGCCGTAGACCAGTTCGGTGATGAAGGCCCGGTCCAGGGGATTTAAAACAGGAGAGCGAAGTTCGCGTTCCAGAATCAGATCAGTCTGCTTTGCCGACTCGACAAGACAAAGGATATCCCAGGCCGCTCGCCGCGCATCGGCTTTGATCGCGGCCTCTTACGCCGCCCGACGGAGTCCGGCCATCGCCTCTAGCCGCGCGATGCGGGCCTCCATCGGGGGATGCGTCGAGAAGAGCGACAGTACGCCGCCGCCCGTCAACGGGCTGACAATGAACAGATGGGCCGTGGAGGGATTGGCTTGCATCGGAATTTGTTTGACGCCGGCATCCAGTTTCCGGAGCGCCTCGGCCAGCATCAGGGGCTGTCCGCAGAGCTGCGCCCCGCCCTCATCGGCGTCGTATTCGCGCGACCTCGAGACGGCCAGATGGATCAGCGTCGCCGCGATCGGGGCCAGGATCATCACGGCGATCTCGGCCACGAAACTGAGCGGATGCCGGTCTTCGCGGTCTCCCCCGCCGAACATCAGAGTCCACTGCAACATATGCGCGAGGTAGGAAATCGCCCCGGCGATCGTGGCCGCCACCGTGCTTATCAGGATGTCCCGGTGGGCGACATGGGATAGTTCATGCGCCATCACGCCCGTCAGTTCCTCTTCCGTCAAAATGCGAAGGATACCGGTCGTTGCGGCCACCGCGGCATGATCCGGATCGCGGCCGGTAGCGAAGGCATTCGGCGCATCGTTCTCGATGAGATAGACCTTCGGCATCGGGAGCTGGGCGCGCGTGGCCAGGTTCCGTATGATGCGGTGCAGGACCGGCGCCTCGGCCTCCGAGACCTGTTTGGCGCCATACATTCTCAGCACGATCTTATCCGAGAACCAGTAAGCGCCGACATTCATGACGAGGGCGATCACAAACGCGACGGTTGCGCCGGATCGCCCGCCGATGAGTGAGCCCACCACGACGAATAAAACGGCCAGCGAAGCCAGGAAAAAAGTTGTTTTAAGTTTGTTCATGATCTTGAAAAACCTCCTTCAGAATTTAAGCGGCATGGTTTGATTCTACATGAGCCCAAGATCTTAATGCAAGTTTACTGGCCCAGCACCACGCCCGGCTCGACCGAGTGGCCGGCCAAAAAATCCCGTACGCCCATCCGCCGTCCGTTCTCCGGCTGAAGCTCCAGAATCTCAAGAAGGCCCCAGCCGGTCGCGACCGAAATCTCTTCCCGTCCGGTTTTGAGGATCGTCCCCGGCAGTCCATCGGCTGCCTTGTCTTCATACGCCGCTTTCCAGATACGCCAGCGCTCATCCTGATAAAAGGTATAGGCCCCGGGCCAGGGGGAAAGCCCGCGGATCCGGTTCACGATCTTGACGGCCGGCTGGGCCCAATCGATCTCGCCCGATTCCTTCTCAAGCATGGGCGCCATCGTGGCCGCTGAATGATCCTGAGCCGTCGGGACGACGTCCCCGGACTCGATCCCCTTCAGCGTCCGGAGCAAGAGGTCGGCGCCGTGTTCGGCCAACCGGCCCGAGAGGCTTCCGGCCGTATCCTCCGGAAGGATAGCGACCCGTTCGTGAAGAAGGATATCGCCCGTATCCATGCCCGGGTCCATCCGGATCGTCGTCACACCGGTTTCCGATTCGCCGTTGATGATCGCCCACTGAATCGGCGCGGCGCCGCGATAGTTCGGCAGAAGCGAGGCATGGAGATTGACACAGCCGCGCGGAGGCAGGTCGAGGATTTCGTGCGGAAGGATCCGGCCAAAAGCCACCACGACGATCATCTCCGGCTTCAGGGCACGGAGGCTGTCGAGAAAGACGGGATCTTTTATCTTGGCCGGCTGGAGTACCGGCAGCCCGAACCGCTCGGCCATCACCTTGGCGGGAGGAGGCGCAAGATGCTCCCCGCGGCCTTTGGGCCGATCCGGCTGCGTGACAACGGCCAGAATCGTGCGGCCCGATTGATGCAGCGCATTCAAACTGGGCAGCGCAAATTCCGGCGTTCCCATGAAGATCAGTCGCATTTGAGAATGAGTTGTAATTGATTTTACCTTGCTTCGGCCTTCATGCGCTTCTTGAGGCGCTTGAGGTACATCTGCCGTTTCAGACTGCTCAGACGGTCCACGAAGACCATTCCGTCCAGATGATCCATCTCATGCTGGAGCAGACGGGCCATCAGTCCTTCGCCTTCGACCGTGACTTCCCGTCTATTCCGATCGAGTCCCCGGACCGCGACTTGATTCGCCCGAGTCACCTGCGTCCGATAATCCGAGACGCTCAGGCATCCCTCTTCGTCGGTCTGCGTCCCCGATTTTGCGACGAACTCCGGATTAATCAGGACGCCGGTATGCCGGGGCTGGTCGTCCGCCTCTTTGAGGTCGTACACGAACAGCCGCAGCGACCGGCCGATCTGCGGCGCGGCCAGGCCCAAACCCGGCGCGGCATACATCGTCTCGAACATGTCGTCGATCAGCGCCTGCAGCTCGTCGTCGAATCGGGCGACCGGCCGGGCCTTTTCCCTCAGCACCGCATCCGGTAATTCTCGTATCGGAAGAACCGCCATAACCAATTTCTATCATGACGCCGCGACGAAATCAAGCCTTGACAGTCCCCACCCATGTTGTTATGATGGCTTCGCGGGGTGGAGCAGTCCGGTAGCTCGTCGGGCTCATAACCCGAAGGTCAGAGGTTCAAATCCTCTCCCCGCAACCACCTGTATTTTACTATTTATTGTATCGAGGATGCCCGCTACGCGGCCAATGATTCTTGCCCGTAGACGGGCGTTTTCATTATCGGGGATCATTTCGATTCGCTCAATGACCCTTCCGATAAGCTCGCGGGCTTTCGTGGGCCGCTTGGAGAGAGTTTCTCGCAGGTTCTTGAGGAAATGCTCAACTTTCCCCGGAAGTGCCGCGAGAGCGGGCTTCGCGGCTTGTTTTGTGTCCCCCTGTAGTGCCTCCTTGATTTCCTTTCGTCTGTTTTCGGTTTCTTCCAGCATCGTCTTTGTGGTGTCTGTAATAATACCGGCCGCTATCGCCTTTTTAATATTGCCCAATTCCCGTTCAACTTTATTAAGCTGCTTCTCCAGTGCTGGACGTTCATTGATTTGCTGATTCGCTCTTTCCGCCAGCATCGAATTGACTTTCTGTGTGATAGATGCTACCGCCACCGACCCCAAAATCTGATCCTTGATGACCCCGAAGAAGCGCTCCTCCAGTTGAAAACGGTTGACTCGCATGGAATTCGCACAAACGGTCAGGCCCCGATTTTTATGAAAGCTGCAGCCATAATCCGTCCCGTTGATGATGGTGTATTTTGCGCCACAGATGCTACAGTGCATTAAGCCGGAGAACGGGTACTTGGGATATTTGCCATGCCAAGCGGAGTGGATACACCGGGACCGGATCTCTTCCTGGTGGGCTTTGACCTTGTCCCAAAGCTCTTGAGGAA
>JACQFA010000066.1 GCA_016200255.1 Nitrospirota bacterium
CTCAAGCCGGTTGTGCTTCCCGGGGAGGTTCTGCGCGTCTTCGTCCTGAAGGAAGGAAAAGAGTCGGGACAGGGCGTGGCCTATCTAGACGACGGGACGATGATCGTTGTTGACAACGCCAAACGGTTGATTGGAAAGAACGTGGATGTGATTGTGACCAGCGTCCTTCAAACCACGGCCGGACGGATGATTTTCACGCGGCTGCGCGAGGGTGGCGAGAAGGACAAGGAAGAGATTCCGGCCGCGCGTGAGCATGCATAGCGCATGAAATCCAGGGTCGCGGCGATTATTCCGGCGGCCGGTTTCGGCCGGCGGATGGGGCATTCCACTCCGAAACAGTTCCTGCTGCTCAACGGCATCCCGATTCTGGTTTACACGCTGAAGGTGTTTGAATCGTCCCCGTTGATCGATGAAATCTGTCTGGTCGTTCCGCCCGGGATGGAGGACCGCTGCCGGATCAAGCTGCTCGAACCCTACCATTTGAAAAAGGTCGGCCGGGTCATTTCAGGCGGCGAGACGCGCCAGGCCTCCGTCCATCAGGGGCTGAAGAAAACATCCCCGGACGCGGACCGGGTCGTCGTGCATGACGGCGTCCGTCCCTTTTTATCCGGGGAATTGCTCAGACGGGTTCTTGAGACCGCGACGGGTGAGGTCGGGGCGATCGCGGCGATGCCCTTGAAAGAGACCCCGAAGCAGGTTCGTGAGGATGGAACCGTTCTCTCGACCCCGGATCGCACCCAGCTCTATCTGGCCCAGACTCCCCAGGTTTTTCCAAGGAAGGTCTTGATGGAGGCTTATGAAAAAGCGTATGCTGACGGGATCGCCAGTACGGACGATTCCGCACTGGTCGAGCGGCTGGGTTTTCCGGTCCGGATCGTCGAGGGCGCCTGGGACAACATTAAAATCACGACGGCCGAGGATCTTCATCTGGCCGGGAAAATTTTGGAATTGAGGCGGGAGGAACGCGGAAGGGGATGAGATGAATCTTTCCGGCATTCGCACCGGCATCGGGTACGACATCCATCCCCTGGTCGAGAAACGGCCGCTGGTGATCGGCGGCGTCGAGATTCCGCATTCGAAGGGACTGGCGGGCCATTCGGACGCCGACGTGCTGTCCCACGCCGTGGCCGACGCACTGCTGGGCGCCGCCGGCGAGGGCGATCTCGGTCGCCATTTCCCGGATACGGATCCGCAATACAAAAACATCTCCAGTCTCCGCCTTCTTGAAAAGGTCCGGGACCGGTTGAAGGCGGGCGGTTTCATCATTCTGAATATCGATACGGTCGTGATCGCCCAGGCCCCGCGGTTGACGCCGTACATGGACCGGATCCGTGCACAGATCGCCAAGACCGTCGGTCTGCCGGAGTCAGTGGTCAATATCAAGGCCAAGACGGCCGAAGGTCTCGACTCGATCGGCCGGGGCGAGAGCATCGCGGCGCAGGCCATCTGCACACTGCTCAAGGAATATTAAAATGTTCGATACCATCAAACGTGATTTTCAAGTCGTCTTTGAACGGGATCCGGCCGCGACCAACTCTCTGGAGGTTTTGTTGACTTATGCCGGCTTTCATGCCATTCTTTCACACCGAATCGCCCACCGACTGAGGTCATGGGGGGTCCCGGTCCTCCCCAGGCTGATCGCGACCCTGGCCCGATGGTTCACCGGGATCGAGATCCATCCCGCGGCGCGGATCGGAAACGGTTTTTTCATCGATCACGGAATGGGCGTGGTGATCGGGGAGACGAGCGAGATCGGCGACGACGTCACGCTGTTCCAGGGCGTGACCCTGGGCGGGACCGGAAAGGAACGCGGCAAGCGGCATCCCACATTGGGAAATCATGTGGTGGTGGGCGCGGGGGCCAAGGTCCTGGGCGCGATCACGATCGGGGATCATGTCAAGATCGGCGCCAACTCGGTCGTGCTGCGGTCGGTGCCGCCGCATGCCACGGTGGTCGGAATTCCGGGGAAGATCATCAAGGCCGTCAGCGATGAGGCGCCGGAGATCCAGATGGACCATATCAATATTCCGGACCCCATTGCGGAACGGCTGGAGGCACAGGAACGGATGATACTGGATCTGAAGAAGCGGCTGGACGAAGCATTGGGGGAACGTCTTCAAAATCCGAAAGGAGATTCCCGGTGAAGGGCAAGATTTTACTGGTGGACGATACCGAGTTTTACCAAAAGGCGTATAAGTCAAAGCTGCTGGCCGAAGGTTATCTCGTGACAACGGCCAACAACGGTTTGGAGGCAATCAAGGCGATCACCACGGACAAGCCGGACATGATACTCCTCGATCTGATGATGCCGGTCATGGACGGTTTCAAGGTTTTACAGACGATCAAAGCGGATCCTAATTTGAAAGAGATCCCGGTTGTGGTCTTCTCGGCCAAGGGGAATACGGATGAGATCGGCAAGGCGATCGCGGCCGGGGCGAGCGATTTCCTGGTCAAGGCAACCAGCACGCCGAACAAGGTGGTCGAAAAAATAAAACAGATAATGACCAAATCATAGTTAAGGCTGCTTATAAAAAACCTTGACCAAACATAACCCCTGGGGAGGGGCTGTCGGACCGCCGAACCGGCGGTCTTTTTATTGAAGCAGCGACGCCATCTCTTCCGGGGCCCGCCGTCCCCGTCCGACCTCCACCAGCGTTCCCACGATCGCCCGGACCATCTGTTGTAAAAATCGATCGGCCTCGATCGTGATGACGACTTCCTGATTTTTCCGTCGTAGATCCAGACGGCGGATGGTACAGATCGCCGTTCGTCCTGTCTTTCTTGCACGATTCCTCGACGGATCGGATCCCTGAAATGAAGAAAAATCATGCCGCCCTAAAAGCGCCTTCGCGGCCGATTTCATCCGACCGAGATTCAAGGGGTTGAAGACGGTCCAAATGTACTGGCGGCCGATGGCCGGGGGAATCCGGCGGTTTAAAATACGGTAACGGTAGATTTTTCCAACGGCCGAAAAACGGGCGTGAAATCGCTTCGGGACTTCTTCAGTGCTCCGGATGACGATATCATCGGGGAGAAGACTGTTCAGGGCGCGAAGCCACTCATCGGGACGAAGACGGGCCCGGGTGGTAAAATGGGCCGCCTGTCCCTCGGCATGAACACCCGCGTCGGTCCGTCCGGCGCCGGTGACGGCCGACGGTTTTTTCGCGATCGTTGCAACCGCCTTTTCAATTTCTCCCTGAATCGTCGGAACATCCGGTTGACGCTGCCAGCCATGATAGCGCGACCCGTCGTATTCAATGACCAGTTTGATGTTCGGCATTATTTGATCTTCGGTCTCAAGGGATCAGGAGACCGGTTTGAGCGCGGCAAGGTAGGTCCGGATCCCCTGGAACAGGGATTCGGCGATGGCCTGCCGATAGGGGCTCTGTCGGAGTAGCTCTTCCTCCGTCGGATTGCTGATGAAGGAGACCTCGGCCAGGATGCTCGGCATGTTGGAATTGAGAAGGACATAGAACGGCGCCCGTTTCACGCCGTGGTCCACCACGTCATAGTTGTAACGGCTTTCGAGCGTGGTCTGGAAGGACTGACGGGTGAAATGGGCCAGCGTTTGCGATTGGTCCATATTGTATTCCCGTCCGAGGTCGAACAGGATCTGCTTGACCGTCCGTTCCAGGGTGTCCAATGACCGGATCGAGACGTTGTTTTCCCTCGCCGCGACGGCCATGGCGCGGCGGTCGGACGACTGGCCGAGATGGTAGATCTCGACGCCGCGGGTGGCCCGTTGGGGGTGGGAATTGACATGGATCGAAATGAACAGGTCGGCGTTCTTCGAGTTGGCGATCAGGGTCCGGTCGTCGAGCGGAATAAAGGTGTCGTCCGCGCGCGTCATGATCACCTTCTTGTTCAGCCGTTCCTGGATCAGGCTTCGAAGCCGCAGGCCGATATCCAGCACGACATCCTTCTCGGTCAGCCCGGTCCGGCCGATCGCTCCGGGGTCCTTTCCGCCGTGGCCGGGATCGATCACGATGGTCTGAATGTCGATCGGCAGGGCCCGGGCGAAGGCCGTTCGGGCCCCGGAGGGTCTTTGCGGGGCGTCGACCGGATCGCCGGGCGGGTTGAGACTTCCCGTCGGGTTCCGGCCGAAGAGATCGATCACCAGCCGGTCCGGATTGCTCAAGAGGATGATCTTGGGCGGTTTCATGAGGTCTTTGATATTGATGCGCAGGAGCACCGTGCCGGGATCGGTCTGTTGCAGTGCGATTCGCCAGAGCAGCCCGTCGTGAAGAGAGGCGATTCCCTTTTGCGCCGCCGGGCCGAGTTGAGTGCGGTTCAGCGTGACCTGCAAGGCATCGGGGTCGGATCCATTCCGACGGTAGTCCATGTCGCGATTCATGTCCAGTACGAGACGGGAATAGTCGGGATAGACCCAGTGGCGGATATTCTGTATCGTCGCGACGGGAGCCGTTTGGGCCGGGGAGGCGTCCGGACGAATCGAGGTTAGACGACGATAATAGTCGCGGGATTTCTCTTCGTCCCTTGGATTTCGTGAATATCGGTATAACCCGGCGTAGAGTTCGCCCAGACCCAGAACTGATTTTTCAACAAGCGGATGATTGGGATATCGGGTCACAACCGCGTTGAAGTCCCGTATGCAGGTCTCCCAGTTATTTCGAAATTTTTGGAGTTTTGTCGAGGCGTGCAGGCGGCTCTGGCAGCTCTTCCCGGCGCTGTAGAGTTTTTCAGGGGTGCTTCCGGCAGCGGCCGGCCCGGGCGACAGCAGGGTCGAGCCGATCATCAGGACCAGGATCCAACGGGCCGCGCCGTACTTTTGGAGTGGCTGATCCGGTTCCATGACCGCTAATCTAACTCACTCCGTCGGCGTTGTCAATAGATCCGGAGGGCTTTCCCTTGACAAATGAGCCGATTGGGATTATATAATATGCCGAGTCTGTTCTTAGGAGGGTTGCCACGCCCTCTCAGGCGGAGTGCGGCGTGGTGACTTTTATCGAAAGACAAGATAGCCCTCTCTCAGACGGACGCGGTTCGCGTTCACCTCTCTCCTTGCATTTTCCCTCGTCCGCCGTTCCTGTCAAAATCGGCAAAGAAGTCGATTATCCCCATCGGGTTTTTAGGCTATCGAATGGTTGTGTGAGCCAATGACCATGACGAATCGGCCCAAGCCCATTCAAAATCCTTTGAAGACGAATGAAGCGTTGAGAAGCGAGATCACCGCGCGCAAGCGGGCCGAGGAGTCCTTGGCGGATTATCCACGCCGCCGGAAGATCCTCTCCCGCCGGTTCCTGGAGGCGCAGGAAACCGAACGCCACCGGATCGCGCGCGAGCTGCACGATGAGATCGGACAGTCCCTCACGGCGATTAAAATCCGGTTGCAGTCGCTGCAGCGCCAGTCGAAAAACGGCCTGCCGGATATCAAGGAATGCATCCGCATCGCGGATCAGGTCCTTTCGCAGGTGCAAAACCTTTCTCTGGATCTGCGCCCTCCGCAGCTTGAAGACCTCGGACTGTCCGCCGCGCTGCGCTGGCATCTGGATCGGCAAGCGCAAGCCGCAAAGCTGGTTCCCCATTTTTTCGCCGATGAGCTGCCGGGGCGGCTGCAGACGGACCTCGAGATCACCTGTTTTCGCGTGGCGCAGGAAGCCTTGACGAACGTCATCCGCCACGCGCAGGCGCGTCAGGTCTGGGTGCAATTGCATCGGCGCGGGGCCGAGCTGCATCTTACGATTCGGGATGACGGTCGTGGATTTGACTTCGACGCCGACCACGATCGCGCTGCCCTGGGCTTGATCGGGATGCGAGAACGGGCCGAATTGGCCGGCGGACGGTTGAAATTAATTTCCTCTCCCGGGCGGGGAACGCAGGTCGATCTCATTTTTTCGCTGGCCTTTGCGGCTCCAAAAACGCGGTCGAAGCAGAGGAAGTCATGAATCCGGTTCGCGTGCTGTTGGCGGATGATCACATTCTGGTTTGTGCCGGAATGCGGCTTCTGCTGGAAGGCCTGGAAGAGATGCGGGTCGTTGCCGAGGCGCACGACGGCCGCGAGGCCCTCGGCCTGATCAAGGCCCATCGACCCGATCTGGTCCTGATGGACGTCGCCATGAAGGGGTTGAACGGTCTGGAAGCCGCCGCCCAGGCGAAAAAAGAGTTTCCGGAAACCCGGGTCATCATTCTCTCGATGTATTCCAGTGAGGAGCACGTCCTGCAGGCGTTGCGTGCCGGCGCGTCCGGCTACTTGTTGAAAGACTCCGCGACCCAGGAACTCGAGCTTGCGATCCGGATGGTGATGCGGGGCGAAATCTATCTCAGCCCGCCGATCTCTAAGCAGGTGATCGAAGATTATCTTCAGCGGGTCAGCCACGGCGAAAAATCCACCGACCTCCTTACCCACCGCCAGCGGGAAATCCTCCAGTTGATCGCAGAAGGACACAGCACGAAGGAGATTGCCCACCGTCTCGATCTGAGTATCAAGACCGTCGAGACCCATCGCGCGCAATTGATGGAGCGGCTGGATATTCATGACGTCCCAGGTCTGGTCCGCTGCGCCATTCGCATGGGCCTGATAACGCTTGAACAGTAATCCTTCCCAGCGGTTGCCCTCTTTCTCTAAGGTATTTCCCCGTTAATATCAGACATTCCCCGATTGCGGAATTGTTCCCATTGTTTGATGATGGCGGTTATTAGAGGGATGAATCCAATGAAACCCGTCCGGATTCTTTTGGTGGATGACAGCCTTGAGTTCCTGCTTTCCAGCACCGAGTTCCTGTCGACCTTTCCTGAATTGAAGGTGGTCGGTGAGGCGAAGTCCGGGGAGGAAGCGCTGAAGATGGTTGGGATTCTGCATCCGGACCTCGTGCTGATGGACCTCCGAATGCCTGGAATCGGCGGTTTGGAAGCGGTTCGTCTGATCAAACAAATGGAACGGCCGCCGCGCACGGTTTTTGTCACGATCCATGATGACCTGGAATACCGCGCCAGTGTGAAAAAAACCGGGGCGGACGGGTTTGTCGGCAAGTCGCGGCTGGGCGCGGAGTTATTGCCCTTGATTCGGGAACTATTTAGAACGGAGACGAAGTATGGGAATACCACTACGAGTCTTGATCGTTGAGGATTCAGAGAATGACGCTGCGTTGATCGTGCGCGAGCTTCAGCGCGGCGGTTATGATCCGATCTTTGAGCGGGTCGACACGCCCGTCGCGATGGTGGTTGCGCTCAACAAACAGACCTGGGACATCATCTGTGCGGATTACACGATGCCGCATTTCAACGGGATGGATGCGCTGGCCCGTGTACGGGAGCGGGAGCTGGATGTGCCGTTCATCTTCGTGTCGGGCACGATGGGCGAGGAAACGGCGGTGGAGGCGATGAAGGCCGGCGCGCAGGATTACGTGATGAAAAATAATCTGAAACGGCTGCTTTACAGCGTGGAACGCCAGTTGCACACCGCGTCGGTGCGGCGGGAGCGGAAACGGGCGGAAGAAACCGTCCAGTATCTTGCGTATCATGATGTTCTGACCGACCTTCCGAACCGGGCCGTTTTCTACGACCGTCTGCACCAATGCATCCTGACCGCCTATCGTGAAAAAAAACCGCTGACACTGCTCCTGATGGATCTGAATCGGTTCAAGGAGGTGAACGACACGTTTGGGCATCAATCCGGCGATCTACTGTTGCGGCAGATCGGGCCGCGAGTGCGGCGGTGCCTTCGGGAATCCGACACCGTGGCCCGGATGGGCGGGGATGAATTTGCGATTCTGCTGCCGAACACCCATGTGGAAGGGGCGAGCCTGACGGCGAGGAAAATCCTGAAAGCGCTCGAAGCCCCCTTTGTGTTGGAGGAAGTGACGATTGATATCGGAGTGAGTATCGGGATCGCGCTTTACCCCGATCACGGAGAAGAGGGGGATGCGCTCGTTCAACGGGCGGACATGGCGCTTTACGAGACGAAGCAGGCGGGGGGCGGTTACGCGGTCTTCGCGTCCGAGCATGAACAGAACAGCCCGCGCCGGCTCATGCTCACGGGGAAATTGCGCCGCGCGATCGAGTATGGAGAGCTATCGATGCATTATCAGCCGCTGGTGGACCTGAAGACGAACCGGGTGATCGGGGTGGAGGCGCTGTCGCGCTGGCTTCACCCGGAGTTGGGGGCTATCCCGCCGGACCAATTTGTTCCCCTGGCGGAGCAGACCGGATTGATCCAGCCGTTTACCCAGTGGGTGCTCAAGACGGTCTGCCGCCAGCACGAGGAATGGCGGGATCTGGGCCTGGCCCTTCCGATTTCGGTGAACCTGTCGCAGAAAAACCTTCATGAAACGCAGTTGCCGGATCAGGTGTCCGAGTTGATCCAGACCGGTTCCATGCCGGCCGACAAGCTTGAGTTTGAGATTACTGAAAGCATGATCATGTCCAACCCGATGCGTGCGACGCAGATTCTGACCCGTCTGAACGCAATGGGCATCCCGCTTTCGATTGACGACTTCGGGACGGGTTATTCGTCGTTGGGCCACCTCAAAAAACTGCCGGTGCAGAAGATCAAGATCGACAAGTCGTTTATTGTGGACCGGATCGAGGATAAAGACGATAACGTGATTGTTCAGGCGATCATCAATATGAGCCACAGTCTGGGTCTTGAGGTCGTCGCCGAAGGGGTGGAGGACCAGCTGACAAAGGATCGTCTGGCAACCCTCGGCTGTGACTCGGCCCAGGGCTATCACATTTGTCATCCCCTTCCGGCCGCTGAAATGACGAGCTGGTTGACCGAGTCCCCATCAGGGCTGCATTAAGGGGTTCGCTCCGTTGCCGCCTCGCGACGGGTAAACATCCAGGAATTCATGTCGCACGGGAGGGAATGACATGCTCCATTCATCTCGATCGCGCGTTGGCTGTGGAATCATACTGGCGGCCGGGGAAGGCAAGCGCCTTCAGCCGTTTATCCGGCAATTGCGCGGGAAGGATCTTCCGAAACAGTTTGTCAATTTCATCAGAACGCGCTCGATGCTGGAGCACACCTTTCATCGCGCCGAGAAGCTGATTCCTTCCGACCGCCTCTTCACCGTGGTGGATCGGGATCATCTAAAACATCCCGAGGTCGGACAACAGCTTTCAGTATGCTCTATGGAAAA
>JACQFA010000012.1 GCA_016200255.1 Nitrospirota bacterium
AACCGCCTGAAGGACTTTCAGTCGCTCGCACGGGATCTCGGCATGGACAGCCTGGTCGAGGTTCATACCGAGGCCGAGGCCGAACGCGCGCTGCGGGCCGATGCGCGGCTGATCGGGATCAACAATCGGGATCTGGCGACGTTCAAAACCGATCTGGCGACGACGTTTCGTCTGATCCGTGGAATTCCGGATGACCGGCTCGTGGTGAGCGAGAGCGGCATTTCTCAACGGAAGGACATCGACCGCCTCATGGAGGCCGAAGTGGATGCCGTGCTGATCGGGGAGACCTTTATGAAGAGTCCCGATATACGGGCGAAAATTCGGGAGTTGTTTGGGAAAAAATAATGCGCGTTAAAATCTGCGGGATAACAAACGTCCACGACGCGCTGACTGCGGCCGATTACGGCGCCGATGCCCTCGGCTTCGTTTTGTACAAAAGCAGCCCCCGCTGTATTGATCTGAAGGTGGTGAAAAATATCATCTCGCAGCTTCCGCCGTTCGTCACGACGGTCGGCGTCTTTGCCGATGCGGACGAAAAGGAGGTTCTCTCAACCGTGGAGGAGAGCGGACTGGATCTGATCCAGCTGCAGGGAGATGAACCACCCGATTTATGCCGTTGCCTGGGCAGCCGTGTGGTCAAGGCCATCCGCATTCGCGACAAATCCAGCCTCGACCGGATGGTTCCTTACAACGTGAGAGCGTTTGTACTGGATACCTATCGGGAGGGACAGCTTGGAGGCACGGGCAAGACCTTCGATTGGAGTCTGGCGGTCGAAGCGAAAAAATTCGGAAAAATAATCCTGGCCGGCGGCCTGACACCGGAAAATGTCGGGAAAGCAATCGAGCAGGTCCGGCCCTACGGCGTGGATGTCAGCAGCGGTGTGGAAGAGCGCATCGGGAAAAAGGACCATTCAAAACTGAAGCGGTTCATTGAGACCGCAAAGCAGGCATAGAATGAGAACGCTGCCGGATCAAAACGGCCATTTCGGAATTTACGGCGGTCGGTTTGCCCCGGAAACACTGATGCCGGCGCTGACCGATTTGGAGAGATATTACGAAGCTTCAAAAAAAGATAAAGCGTTCCAGTCTGAACTTAAAGAATATCTTGAGAAATTTGCCGGCCGCCCCACGCCGCTTTATTTTGCCCGTCGCTTGACGAAGAAGCTTGGCGGAGCCAAGATCTACTTAAAGCGTGAAGACCTCTGTCACACGGGCGCGCACAAGATCAACAATACGATCGGGCAGGGCCTGCTGACGAAACGGATGGGCAAACGCCGGGTGATTGCCGAGACCGGCGCGGGGCAACATGGCGTGGCCGTGGCCACGGTTGCGGCGGCCTTCGGACTGGACTGCGAGGTTTACATGGGCACCGAGGATATGGAGCGCCAGTCGCTTAATGTCTACCGGATGCGGTTAATGGGGGCGAAGGTAACGCCGGTTGATTCCGGAAGCCGGACGCTAAAGGACGCCATCAGCGAAGCAATGCGGGACTGGACGACGAACGTGCGGACGACCCATTACATCCTCGGATCGGTGCTCGGACCGCATCCCTTTCCGGTCATGATCCGTGATTTCCAGTCGGTGATCGGAACGGAGGCCCGCCGCCAGATCCGGTCGGCCGAGGGGCGGCTTCCGGATTGTCTTGTCGCCTGCGTCGGAGGCGGCAGCAACGCAATGGGGCTGTTTTATCCGTTTCTAACGGATCATAAGATCAAGATGATCGGGGTGGAGGCCGGCGGTCATGGAATCGAGAGCGGAAAACATGCCGCGCGTTTCGCCGACGGCTCGGCCGGGGTACTTCACGGGACGATGACCTATCTGCTTCAGGATGACGACGGCCAGATCCGGCTGACCCATTCCGTTTCTGCCGGACTGGACTATGCCGCGGTCGGTCCGGAACACAGCTATTATCATGATCAGGGCCGGATCCATTTCAGCCATGTCACGGATGACGAAGCACTGGCCGCGTTCGACCTGTTGAGCCGGGTCGAAGGGATCATGCCGGCGCTGGAGTCGGCCCATGCCGTGGCCCATATCGTGAAGCTGGCCCCGCGCATGAAGCGGAATCAGATCATCGTGGTCAATCTTTCCGGCCGCGGCGACAAGGACGTCATGCAGGTGGCAAAGATGCGGGGCGTGAAATTATGAACCGCATTGATCAGACCTTTCTTCGGTTGCGAACGAAAAAAGAAACGGCCCTGATTCCGTATATCATGGCCGGCGATCCCTACCTGGAGCGGACCGAGGATCTGGTGCTGGCGATGGAACAGGCCGGCGCCGACATCGTCGAGTTGGGTGTTCCGTTTTCCGATCCGATCGCCGACGGCCCGGTCATTCAACGGGCCGGCCTTCGGGCGCTGAAATGGAAGACGGCGCTGAAAGATGTTCTGAAACTGACGGCCGATATCCGGGAGAAAAGCGAGATCCCGCTGATCCTGATGACCTACTATAATCCGGTTCTCAAATTCGGGATCGACCGGTTCTTCAAGGAGGCCGAGATCTGCGGCCTGGACGGAGTGATCATCCCGGACCTCCCGCCGGAGGAAGGACGGGTTTTTCTGGAGCGGAGCCGTCAAAACGGACTGAACTGGATCCTTCTGGCCGCGCCCACCACACCGCCCGCCCGGCTTAAGACCTTGTCCGGGAAGACGCAGGGATTTCTCTATTATGTTTCACTGACCGGCATTACGGGGGCGTCCTTGAAAAACTTTTCCGAAGTGAAGACCCGGCTATCGGCCATCCGTCGACTGACGGATACACCGGTTGCGGTCGGCTTCGGCGTTTCGACGCCGGAGCAGGTGAGAGCCCTGGCCGGGATGGCCGACGGCGTCATCGTCGGCAGCGCGATCGTTCGGCTGATCGAGGAACACATGGACGATTCGGATCTTCCGGCCGTGGTTGCGGCCTTTGTGAGGCAGTTGAAACAGGCCGTTGCGGGCGGACGCGTCCGACGCGCGGTCAAAACCGGTCTGGCGCATTCATGACAACACGAATCAAAAGAGGATCGATCAGAGGCCGGCGAAGCACGGATCAAACGAAATCGATCCTGAGACTTCAGCGGGAACTGGCCCTGGAACGGGCGAAGCGGGAAGTGCTCCAGGAGGTCAGCCGGATGTCCCTGGAGGATCAGCCGCTCGACCGTCTTTACGACCATTACCTGGGAGTAATCTTGAAACTGACCCGGACGAAGGCCGGCTCGATCCTCCTGGCGGACGAGATGACGAAAGACCTGCTTTTTGCGGCCTGCAAGGGAAAGGGCTCCGAGGGACTGGTGGGTCGGCGGATTCCGATGGGTGAAGGAATTGCGGGCTGGGTGGCCCGGACCGGCCACAGCTATTATACGGGCGACGCCAACCACGACCGGCTGATCAAAAAGGAGTTCGGCCGCGAGATCGGCGTCTCCACGGAAAACATGCTCTGCGTGCCGCTGAAGATCGCGCGCCGGATCATGGGCGTCGTGGAGGTCTTGAATAAAAAGGATCGGAAGCCGTTCGGACGGGAGGATCTCAAACTGCTCGATGCGATTGCGGCCCAGATCGCCACCCTGATCGAAAATGCACGGCTTTTCGCAAAATACGACGGAAAAGTCCGCAAACTCAAGACGCTCAAGGAGATCAGCCGCCTGCTCAACTCGACGCTGGATGAGAACGAGGTTAAAAAGCGGGCGATGGAGGCGGCCACGCAGTTGATGGAGGCCGAGGTCGGTTCGCTGCTTTTAATCGACGAGGCGGCCCAGGAGCTGTATTTTGAAGTGGCGCTCGGCGACCGCGGGAATCGGGTCAAGGAGATCCGTCTCAAAATAGGAGAGGGCATCGCGGGCTGGGTGGCCAAGACGGGCGAGCCGGTGACCGTGGCGGATGCGCAGAAGGACCCGCGGTTTGCGCGCAAGGCCGATGATAAAAGCGCCTTCGTGACGCGCAACATGATCTGTGTCCCGGTCCGGATCAAGGGCAAAATCATCGGCGTACTGCAGGCGATCAATAAATTGGGGTCGCAGCCTTTTTCTAACTGGGATTTGGAAGAGTTCCAGAGCCTGGCGGACCAGGTCGCGATCGCGATCGACAATGCGAATCTCTATAAGGATCTGCAGGAAGCCTTTCTGGGCACGGCCGCTGCGCTGGGGGACGCCATCGAGGCGAAGGACGCCTACACCGCGGGTCACACGCGCCGGGTTCTGTCCTATTCACTCGCCATGGGCAAACAGCTTCAACTGCCGTCGGTGGATCTGGACAATTTGAAGCTGGCCGCGCTGCTCCACGACATCGGCAAGATCGGGATCGAGGACAACATTCTTCGCAAACCCGGAAAACTGGACGACGCCGAGCGGCGGCGGATGGAAGAGCATACCGTGATCGGTCCGAAGATCGTGGATCATGTGAAGCAGCTTCGCAAGATCGTGCCGGGGATCATGCATCACCATGAGGAATACGACGGCACGGGTTATCCCAAAGGATTAAAAGGGGATCAGATCCCGCTGATTGCGCGGGTCATCGCCGCCGCCGACTGTTTCGACGCGATGACGACCGACCGGCCGTACCGGAAGGGGCTCTCGGTTCAGACGGCGCTGGACGAGCTGCAGAAAATGATCGGCACCCAGTTTGACGGAAACGTCGTGGCCGCCTTCGTCCGCGCCTACCAGGCGGGTGAACTGAGCGTCACGATCGAAGCGCGTCCCACGTCATAGGTTTAAATCGCGATACGACTCACGAACCGGTTCATTTTATACGAGGAGGTTCCCATGCGAATAAGGGGAATGGAATGGGCGGCGGTGATGGGTGGGGTCCTCCTCTCGTTGTCTGGATGCGGGGATCACAATAATTTCCTTGGGGGCCTGGCGGATGATCATTCGCTTGATGCCAAGCTTGAGGAGGCCCAGATTGCGCTGGACAAGGGCGATTGTCAGACCGCGATCGACGGGTTTACGGCGGGCTTCAACGATGACCCAAATAATGTCGGCATCCGGGTCAATCTGGCCGCGGCCTACACCTGCCGCGCCGGTTTCAATGTCACGGAGTTGATCCGCGTCGGCGCAAAATTTGCCTCATCCACACAGACTGCCGATCAGTTCAAGCTGTTTAAGACCATTGCGGATGCGGCGGTCCAGCTTGTATCGGCGACCTGGGATGCGGACACCACGACCGCGATCGGATTCCTGACGGATAAAACCCTGCCTCCAACGGGAGGTTGCAAGCTCGCCCCGTTTGCTAATAATCCGGATGCCGCTTTTAATGAAGCCATCATCGAAACGATCCGGGCCGTCATGGCCGTTACGGAACTGAAGAATGCCGCCGGCGTGATCTTGACGGGAAGCATTACGGATGCCGTCGCAAAACCCATCGGGTCTGCGCTGGTAGACGCGGATCAAGGCATTGCCTGCGCCGATAGTATCGTCGGCGGGAATGTCGTCGTTGATACGGACGTGGCGAAGGCGATTCATGATTTGAACGTCGGGGTCAACGATCTGGATTGTCCGTCCGGCGCACCTGCCGATGCGGCTTGTCATACCAACGATCTCAGCGGGGCCGAACTTCAGCAATTTCTCAGCACCCAAGGATATACGCTTCAATAAACGATGTCTGGACCAACACCGATGAACATCCGACAAGGAGCATGTTTATGAGAATCCGGACGATCCCTTTTCTTATTTTAATGGTGTTGTTTTCTGGAACGGCGTTTGCGGCCGAGCTGCCGGTTTTCTATAAGGGCATACGGCCGCTGGGAATGGGCGGGGCCTTCACGGCCGTGGCGGATGATGAGAACGCGATGTTCTACAATCCGGCCGGCCTCAACGGCATCAAGGGAATGGGGGGTGTCTCGATACTGAATCCCTATGTCGAAGCCAGCAAAAATATCAGGCCCTTCTACAACGACGTCAAGAATGTCGCGGGCGCCACCGGTACCGGACAGTCTGCCTTAGCCGCGCAGCTGCTTGAGGACTGGCTCGGAAAGCATCTCCATTTTCGAGCCGGCATGTTTCCGAATGTCGTGATGCATAATTTCGGCCTCGGGATTCTTGGGCAGGCGTCCTTTGACGGCGAAGTGCACAATCCGCTCGGGATCAATACGCTGCAGGTTCGCGGCGGCTATGATCTGGCCCTTGTCGCATCCGGCGCCTACGGTTTCACGGTCATGGAGAATCCGTTGATGATCGGCGTGACCGGCAAGGTGATCAACCGCCGCTTGCTTGATCGGAGCTATTCCACCAGCGACCTCGTGCAGCAGAACGGAATTGATCTGAACAACGATCTTAAACAGGGGGACGGGCTGGGTGTGGATCTGGGCGCGATCTATTCGCTGCCGATTTTCCTTGAACCGGCGTTTGGCGTTTCACTGCAAAATATCGGAGACGTGAATATGGGCGCTGCGGGCAAGCTGGAGCAGCAGCTCAATCTTGGCGCCGCGATCCATCCTCCGATCGGTTTTGGGAAGGTGTTGGTGGCCTTCGACATCGTGGACCTGACCAGTCAATCGGGGGGAGACCATGATCCGGCCAAACGGCTCAATCTCGGCGTTGAATACAAGCTGCCCGTAATTGTAATTCTCGCGCTCCGTGCAGGGTTGCATCAGGGCTATCCGAGTTATGGCTTTACCGCGGACCTCTGGTTTATGAAGTTGAGCTATGCGTACTACATCGAAGAGATCGGGGCCTATGCCGGACAGCTCCCGGAGCGTCGTAACATGGCGCAGATTTCGTTCGGGTTTTGATCGTAAGGAAGGAGTTTAGAGTGGGAGTACATAAACGCGGAAGTTTAATTTTCCTGGCCCTCTTCCTTTTGATCGGCTGCGGGAAAGCCAACAATACCAATACCCACATTCAAGAAGGCAAGTCCGGCGGGTCTATTTTAGTCAATGTTTCAGACGGCAACCCCATATCCAGACCGATTTACACTTGGTCGGACATCAACAATGATATCACGGCTATGAAAGTGACGGTAGCGCGGACCTCGGCCCTGAGTACGCCTGTTTGGGAGGTATCATCTCCCAATCCTTCCGTGAATGCGGTTCAATCGCCGATACAGCACGCGACGACTGAATCGGGTACAACGCAAACAGCGAATTCGGAGCTCGATTTACAAACAGATATCTGGTATCGCGTCACGGTCACTAAAGCAGACATTCTCACCTCTGGATTTATGGAATTTATGGTTCTGCCGTAAAGTGCGGCCTGAAACGGTTTTGACCATTGATGCAAGTGACGACGTTAGACGATGAGAAACGGCGGCTGCGCAGGGAGGTTCTGGACCGACGGAACCGGCTGACCACGGCCCAACGGGTCATCCGCAGCGCCGATATTCTACAGAAGCTGTTTGAGCTGGAGGCGGCGCGCTCCGCGACCTGGATCCATTTTTATGTGTCGTTCGGCAGCGAGGTCGAGACGACCGGGATGATCGCGCATGCGCTCTCGCGCGGAAAGCGCGTTTCCGTGCCGAAGATGGAGCCGGCAACGAAACAACTTGTTCTCTCGGAATTAAAAGATCCGGTCCGTGAGTTGTTGCCGGGCCCGAAGGGAATTCCGGAGCCGAAGCCCGATGCCTTCCGGCCGGTCGAAATCGACACCATGAACCTGTTCGTCGTTCCGGGCGTCGCGTTCGATGGACGGGGAAACCGGCTGGGGCAGGGCGCCGGTTATTACGACCGGATGCTGGCCGGGGTGGCGGGACGGATTCCAATCGTCGGCCTGGCGTTCGAACTGCAACTCGTCAAGGAAATTCCGGTCGGCGATCATGATGTGAAGGTGGACTGGGTTGTGATGGAGAAGCGAATAATTAAATGCGGAACGTAGGGGCGACCCGGCGGGTCGCCCTTGGAGGTTGGGAGCATAATAATGGCCGAAATCATCGACGGTAAAAAAATCGCGGCCGAGATCAGAGGCCGGATCAAGGAAGAGGCCAGGCGATTGACGGCGCAGGGACGGCAGCCGGGTCTCGCTGCGGTGCTGGTGGGCGACAATCCGGCCTCGGTGATTTACGTCCGGAACAAACGCAAGGCCTGTGAGGAAGCCGGGATCTATTCCGAGGAGCACAAGCTTCCGGAGGCTACAAAACAAGATGACCTGCTCAAACTGATCCACCGCCTCAACAACGACCCGAAAATTCACGGGATCCTGATCCAGCTTCCCTTGCCGAAACATGTGGATGCCGACCGGGTGCTGTACGCCGTCAGTCCCAAAAAAGACGTGGACGGACTTCATCCGAACAATATCGGACAGCTCACGATGGGCGCGCCCGTTTTTGTGCCCTGCACGCCGGCCGGCGTGATGGCGATGCTGGATTATCACAAGATCCCCATCGAGGGCCAACGGGCCGTGATCGTCGGGCGGAGCAATCTCGTGGGCCGGCCGGTCAGCCTTTTGTTGATGCATCGAAACGCGACGATCACGGTCTGCCATTCGCGCACGCAAGACATCGCGGCTATTTGCCGTGAAGGCGACATTCTCGTCGCCGCGATCGGGAAGGCTCGGTTCGTCACGGCCGAGATGGTCAAGCCGGGGGCGGTCGTGATCGACGTCGGAATCAACCGTCTTCCGGACGGCAAGCTGGTCGGGGATGTGGACTACGAGCCGGTTTCCAGAAAGGCCGGCTGGATCACGCCCGTTCCCGGCGGCGTCGGCCCGATGACGATCGCGATGCTGTTGAAGAACACACTGGAGTCCGCAAAGAGAACATGAACAAGATAACGATCACGGAAATACAAAAACGAAAACGCGAGGGCCGGAAGATCACGATGCTCACCGCGTATGATTTTCCATTCGCCCAAATCGTGGACGAGGCCGGGATTGACATGATCCTGATCGGCGATTCGCTCGGTGTGGTGGTCCAGGGAAACGACAGCACGCTTTCGGTCACGATGGACGAGATGCTGTATCATACGCGGATCGTCTCCCGCGCGGTCGAGCATGCCCTGGTGGTCGGCGACATGCCGTTCATGTCGTTTCAACCCGGCGTCGAGGACGCCGTTCGAAACGCCTGCCGTTTTCTTCAGGCCGGGGCCTCGGCCGTCAAGTTGGAGGGGGGCGGGGCCGTGGCTGATCGTATCCGCGCGCTGGCCCGGATGGATATTCCGGTCATGGGACATATCGGACTGACGCCGCAGTCGATCCATCGCATGGGCGGATATAAAGTCCAGGGACGGGAACCGGAAATGGCCGGGCGCATTCTGGCCGATGCCAAGGCGGTCGAGGAGGCCGGAGCGTTTGCGGTCGTGCTCGAAGGCATTCCGATGGAACTGGGCCGGAAAATCACCAAGGCCCTTTCGATTCCCACGATCGGCATCGGGGGCGGGCCGCACTGCGACGGCCAAGTGCTCGTGCTCCATGATCTGCTGGGTCTGTTCGATCGGTTTCATCCGACCTTCGTCAAAACCTACGCCAATCTAAAGTCCCAGGCACTGGACGCAATCAAGCGGTACAAGGAAGAGGTCGAGACGGGCAAGTTTCCGTCCGAGAAAGAAAGCTACAAATAACATTAGGACTGCGGAGGAGGAGACAACATGAAGATCCCGAAAATAGCCGGACTGCTTATTGCGGTTTTTGTCGTGACGGCGTGCGGCGGAGGAAACAACGATAATTCGACGCCTACCTTCTCAGCGCCGACGGGGGTCAAGGTGGCCATCATGCCCGACACTGGCAGCGGCAAGACATTTAAATTGACTTGGAATCCTGTCACGGATGCGGTCAAGTACAATATTTATATGGCTTCCGAAAAGGGCGTGACAAAATTAAATGTTACGAGTCTAGCCGGCAACATGACCCATCTTGACATTATCGACTCCTTCCTTCACCCTCTTGGGCTGAATCCGGATACGATTTTTTATTTCGTCGTCACAGCTGTGAATACCACCGCTGAAGAGACCGTCGAATCATGCGAGGCCGCTGCGAAGCTGAACGGAGTGGACGGAAACTGCTGACGGCAGTGCTTTTTTAATGTGGCGGTTATTTAAAAAGCGACAGACCGATGATCTTCGCCGGCTGGCGTCGGCCTACCGATTTCTCCTCAAGGTTTCACGGCAGAACCAAGCCGATGTCTTGGAGCCGTGGCGGGGAGCCTTCGGACAGGCCCATCAACTTTTCTATCAAGACTGGCCATCCCCGAATGAGCTGCGGCGGTTTGAGACAAGGATGCGCCTCCGTCTGAAGAAGACCATCGACGTGCCGCGGGCCTTCATCCTGGCCGTCAACGACTATCTGGATCAGAAACGGCTGAGTCCGGAAGAGCTGGATGAGGTGATCCGACGAGGTCAGGAGGCATTCGGATAATGTCTCCCATTCACACGGCACTTGGAGAGCGCTTCACGCATCATGCCGAGTCCTTGATCAATTTCGCGTTCGGTGATAATGAGAGGCGGGGCGAGGCGGATGACGGTATCGGAATGAAGTGTCCAGCCGAGGATCAGGCCGGCCTCGCGGCAGTTTGAGACGAACCGTTCCGTGAGTTTTGGGTTGTTCAGTTCGAGCCCGATCAGTAAACCTTTTCCCCGTACATTCTCCACGCCGCCGATCTCGAATAATATTTTCAATTGGTCCATCATATATCGTCCAAGCCGTTCAGCCCGTTCCGGCAATTTATTCTCGATCAGAAAATCAAGCCCGGCCAGTCCGGCGGCGCAGCAGACGGGATGACCCCCGAACGTCGTCACATGGGAGAGCGGCGGATCCTCCGAGAGCGTCTTCATGATCTCCGGCCGTGAGATAAAAGCGCCGAGCGGCATTCCGCCTCCGAGCGCCTTGGCCAATACTAAAATATCCGGCACGACGTTCCAATGTTGGCAGGCGAAAAGTTTTCCGGTCCGGCCCAATCCGGTCATCACCTCATCAAGAATTAACAGCGCGCCCGTATCGTCGCAACGTTTTCGCAGCGCCGGGAGGAATTCATCGCCGGGAATATTTACGCCTCCCTCGCTCTGGATCGGTTCAACGATGACGGCGGCCGTCTGACGATCAATCGTCTTCAGATGTTTGAGGCTGTTGAAGGGGATGAAGGTGACATTGGGCAAAAGGGGGAGAAAGGGTTTTTGATAGACCGCCCGTCCGGTGACGGAGAGCGATCCGTGCGTGTCGCCGTGAAAGCCGCCCGTGAAGGCGATCAGTTTTTTTCTTTTCGTGAATTTCTTCGCGGTCTTGAGCGAGCCCTCGACCGCTTCGGTTCCGCTGTTGGTGAAATAGGTGACGGCGAGGGGAGACGGGACGAGTTCGGCGAGCCGTTGGGCCAGACGGATCTGCGGTTCCAGGATGAATTCGCCGTAGACCATCACATGAAGATGGCGCGCGGCCTGATCGGTAATCGCCTTGACCACGGCCGGATGGGCATGGCCGATCGTTGCCACGCCGATTCCCGCGATGAAGTCCAGGTATTTTTTCCCCGATCGATCCGTGATCCAGCAGCCCTCGGCCCGATCCACCTCGATTCCCATCGGATCTGAAGACGTCTGGCAGACGTAGCGCAAGAATTCATTCTTTAATTTTTCTTTGTTTGTTCCCCTCACGCCTTACTCCTCACGCCTCACGGCATCTCAAGATCCACCCACCGCACGCGATCCACGATGAATCGCCGTCCATCCTGGGACCATCCCGCCGGGGGCTGCTGCATCCGGCCGACCGGACAGATCCGGTTGACGCCGGCGCGTCCCAGTGCTTCGGCCAGCGTGAAGCGGCGCGAATCGGGGACGGCGATTCCGGCGGCCTGGAGATACGGCCGCCAGAATTCAAGCAGCGGGACGGCATGCAACAGATCATTGATCGGTTTCACCCGGACGGTTCAATAAAGCGGGGAGAGAATCACGGCCGGATCGGCTTCGTAAATCACGGTCCAGAGCGTGCCGGATTCGCTCCCGAAGACGATCACCTCTTCGCCGTCGGCCTGTTTGATCTCGGCCACGCTTCGGATCTGGTGGACTCGCGCGGAGGTCGAGGTGTCGACCGTTCCTCGCGGGAGTTCCATCTCCAGCCGCGCGAGTTCCTGTCCCAATGCCTTTGCGAACTCCCGTGGAAAATGGGTGCCGCCGGTCTCGACATAAAACAGGTGCGGGGAGAGGCATCCATTCTGGTCATACATCGCGACATCCAGCGCAGCGTTTCGTGCAACGCTATTGAGGTCGTCCAGCGCTTCTCGTCCGATCAGTCCCAGACTTAGACGGTGGCCGTTTCCGATGAAACGGGCCGAGGCGGGTTGATACCCGGCCGCCGTGAGGCGGACGGCCGAAACGGACTCATCACTTCCGGTGGCCGTAAGCAGCTCGCTCCGGCCGAAGGCCACCTCCTCGATGCTTTGAGATTCGGGTTTGCCGCCCGGCCACCAAACCACTGCAAGGCAGTGGGCGAGGCGCGGTTCGATTTCAACAAGCGTCTTCGCAAAGAGGGCGGTGAATAACGGTTCATCGGAGGAGACCTTGACGAAACAGGACGATTTGACAAGAAGCGTTGCAATCAGCTCGGACGCTCCAAGACCGGGGATGTTTCCGGCCAGGATAGTCGTCGTGATCCGGGGCCCCAGGGCTCGAATCAGATTGTCGGCGTCTCCTTTTTTTGGCCGAAACTCATCCAGACGGCGACTGTCACCCAACTCCTCGTCGAGAATACTGTAAAGGGTCTTTTTCCGGTATCCCTCCAGCATACGGGTAAGGCCAAGCCGGACCATCGCCGGAGAGAGGCCCGTGATTTCCGGGAGCGTCTGTTCGGCCGTCCTCCGCATCGGATCGTCCGGTTTCAACCATCGCGCCACGGCGACATCGATGATCTCCAAAACGTTTTCGATCGGTTGTCTTGAAAGATATTGCTCCTGCGCGGCGAGGAGATGATTGATCACATCCGAGAGCGTGGTCGCGGTCAGGACGGGGAGACGGACCTGAACCGAGCCGAATTTCAATTTCGTGAAGGTTGAAACCTTGATCGGGGGCGGGAGATGGAAACCGTCAAAGTCGGGACGGTCGGTCATTGTGCCCTTAGGAGTTCTTCGACGATCAACGAGCAACCGCGGGCCTCGGCACCGGCCGCGCGGCCGGTGATCTCGAATCCGTCCGAAACCGTTCGCCCGATGTCTTCGGTCTGGAGCGCCATGACCGAGCCGCAGTTGGCCAGATCGTAATGACGGAGGAGGCCGGTCGATCCGGGCGGGAGTTCTTCGAGTGTCTCGGGGTCCACGATCAGCGTTCGAACCCAGGGCGGGATCCGTTTGTGGCGCGGATGGCGGACGCCGTTGATGTGATCGATGAGAACCGTGTCATAGAACTGCGAGCACATCTCGGTCATCCCGTATTCATTCACGATATGCGTCCGGGGAATGCCCAGCACCTCTTCATACCGCCGGTAGAGGTCGGTTTTAGAGAGATCAATCTGCCGTCCCTTGAATCCGCCCGTATCCATGACCCGGCTTCCGCTAGGAAGACGAAATGATCGGCGGTGAGTCAGGGCATATTGTATCATCTGGTGGAAGGCCAGCGTGATGCCCAGGAGGATCACCGGTTCATTCCGGTCACAGGCTTCGCCCAGTGTTTTTATGAGACGGTCGAGATCAAGTCCGGTCTCGTTGATATAGTAGTCCGCCGGATCGCCGCCGTACTCCCGGCGGATCACCTCGATCATATGCGACAGGGAGGAGTGGGGCCAGGTTTCGGGAGATCCGGTCAGGAACAGCATCCGAAGAGAGGCGAGATCCGGCAAAAGATGAGCCGAGAAGTTCGACAGTGCCGAGGCCCGGTAAAGATCCATCCGGGGAACCGGATGCCGGCCGCGCTTGGCGGCGCCCTGCGAGGTACCGCTGGTCATGAAAACCTTTTCCGGCGGACCGCAGGCAATATCCATCTCCTTGAAGGCATCTGTCGGGACGGCCGGAATTTCACGCCAGGAGCCGACGGTGTCCGGCGTCCCGCCTTTGGCCTCGCAGTAGTTCCGGTAGGTCGGATTCCGGGCGAACTGATGTGAAAAGACCTTCAGCGCCAGGGGTTCAAATCCGGCTTTGGAGGGTTGTCGGATGTAGTCCAGTGCCTCGTCGTAAATTTTGTTTTCTTGCGCGGTCATTCTGGAGGGCATTATACGCCAGAAATCAGGAGCGTGGCAATAGAGACGGCATGACCACGCTGTTAAATTTACGGTGGTGTTTTCAGTTGACAAAGCAGCCATAACTGCTTTATATTTACTGTGTTACTGTAGTTACACCCTCTGTGCGTCAAGCTGTCAGGGCTTACTGGGTCTTTATAAAGTGGGGGATAGGTCTTTCGGCTCATTGACGAAGGGCGGGAAGTCCGATAGTATGGGATGAATTGAAATTTCATGCCGCCTCTTAACGCGACGTAAACGAAGAGAAAAGGAGACGACCGATGAGTTTGGATTATGTGAAGTCAACGCCCGGTTTTGAGAAGTTCATGCCGAAGGATTACAGAGATCTGATCGATCACGGTCCGTTCGGAAAGAAAGTCTCGGTCTCGCAGGTCGGAACGTTCAAGGAAATTATGGAAGAGCATCCGATGTGCGCCGGCTGCGCCATGACCCTTTTCATCCGCCTTTCCCTCATTTCCCTCCCCAATCCTGAAGATACCATCATCGTCGGCACCGCCGGTTGCGGGCGCCTGGCCATTTCCCAGGCCGCCATTCCCTTTGTGTACGGTAATTACGGCGATACGAATGCCGTGGCCTCCGGACTCAAGCGCGGGCTGATGACCCGTTTTCCGGACAAACACAAGGACGTGGTTGTGATGGCCGGCGACGGCGGGCTGGCCGATATCGGCTTCTCGATGTTGATGCATTCCTGGTTCCGGAAGGAAAAGTTCACGACCGTCATGCTCGATAACGAGGTTTACGGAAATACCGGTGGTCAGGAAAGTGGAATGACCAATATCGGCTCGGTCTTGAAAATGGCGCCGCTGGGAAAAAAGTTCGACAAGATCGACATGCCCGACCTGGCCAAAACGGCCGGTTGCGCCTATGTGGCGATGGTCGTGCCCAATAATCCGAAGCGGGTGGAACAGTGCATCAAAAAGGCGGTCCTGATCGCGCGAGAAGTCGGCCCGACCTATATCCAGGCCTATACCTCCTGCAACATCGAATACGCCATTCCGACCGACAAGGTGATGGAAGACGCCAAGAACGTCGAAAACGACCGCTACCAATTCAAGGAATATATCTCCGATGAAGCCAAGCAGTACCTCGGTGAAAAATGGGGATATAAGGAATACGCCAAGAAAGCCATCCAAACCACGGAGGTGGCGAAATGAGATTCAACATCCGTATGGCAGGGGTGGGCGGCCAGGGCGTTGTGACGGCTTCCCACGTTTTCTCAACGGCCGTGATCAATGCCGGCGGCGAGAGCACGATCGTTCCTTTCTACGGCTCCGAAAAGCGGATGGCTCCGGTTGAATCTTATGTCCGGGTCTCGAGCGACCCGATCTATGAAATCGGCGAGATCATGTTTCCCCACATCATCATGGTATTTCATCCCCAGGTGATCACCCACGGCAAGTCCTACACCATGCCGTTCCATTTCGGCATCAAGGACAACGGTACGATCTTGGTCAACTCCAAGGAAGAAATTCCGTTGCCAACCGATGAGATGGCCGTTCTCGTGGCCCGCGGGGTTCAGTTCCGCTATATTGCGGCGACCCAGATGGCGCTGGATGTGGCAGGGACGGACCTGGCGACCAACATGGCGCTGGTCGGAGCGATTGCCGGAATCACCGGTCTGGCGACCCGAGAGGCCGTGGCCCAGGCGGTCAAGGAACGGTTTTTAGGAAAAGGTTTCGTTGTATCGGGCGGCACGGCCTCGCTGGATTCGGTGGTCGAGCGGAAATTCAAGCACAAACAGGAACTGCTGGAGAAGAACATTGCCGTCGTGAATGCCGGCTGGGATTATGCGGAAGCTCATGGCTGGCAGATGGCCAAGCAAAAGGAGGCCGTTGCAGTTCCGGCCGGTCGAAAGTAGACAAAAGGGGGTCCGATGTATCTTGTAGCGAATATTGATCCGACTATCTGCGGCGCCACCAGTTGCACGCTTTGCACCCAGTTCTGTCCCGAGGCCAACACGATTCAGTATGATCTTTCACGAAAGACGGCCTTCGTATCGGTGGATCGGTGCAAGGGATGCGCCCAGTGCGTCTGGGTCTGCGACAACATGGCGAAGCACCATGCCATTAAGATGGTGATGATCGACCAGTTGCCCGAAGAATTTGCGAACAAGCTCACCAAAAACATGTCGTACGAGCAGGAAAATCTCAAAGCCTCACCCATTAATAAATAAAACTTCGAGCGGAGAACAATGTACCAGAAAAGAGAACACCTTTACAAACGGGATGAACCGTACGTACTGAAACCGGGACCGGAGGGCTATGTCCCGCCCGCGGCTGCGTCGATGGGGATCGAGCTGCCCGACCCGGGTGAGGGACTGATCTACGGCCGCAAGACGAATGAAGATGCCGTGATGGAAGAGATCGCAAAGCAGATGCTCACGGGAAAAAACCCGACCCTTTTTCCGGGGCCGCTGGTTTTGTGGAACTGGAATGATCATGCGAAGATCAAGGCGCATGCCGTGCTGGAGATCGCCAACGAGATTCCAGGCGTGATGATCATTCCGATGCCGGATTACCGTCCGAAATATCCGAAAATCGAACCCGAGGAAGAAATCAATCCCAACCATCCCAATCTGACGATCTGGCACAACAAGATCGAGGTCTGCATCTTCGTGGGTCTGCATTGTCATTATGCCAATCTGACGCTGAAAATGATCCGGGCCGGAACGAACTGTCTGACGGTCGCGGTCTGCGCCGAACAGGGACATGAGGACGCGATGTTGACCATCCGGGATTCGGATGACAACAAGCTCCGGCGGCTGGCCCAGGTCATCCGGAAGGTGCGCGAGTCGATGGGTATTCCTGCCCCCACCCGGCCTCCCTACGGCGGCGGGAAACGCGAGATCGTCACGCCGGAGGAATGGGCCAAAATCCGATCACAGGGTTTGTCGTCCTTGACGGCCGGAACTCCCCCGAAGGGGATGCCGATGCGCGAAGGCCAGATGCCCCATCTTTAAAATACGAAAGGGAAAACCATGAGCGAATCCATCGAGACCGAGCAGAAAACGAATCCTCAGGGAGACCCGATTACCTCGTCGGCCGTCAAGACGGAAACCGGCAAAGACCCGCATGGCGAGGCCAAGAAACAGCGGATCGTCACGCCGGAACATATGTTCTTTGAAGCCCCGCGCGAGCGCGTCTTCATCACCGGTTCCGAAGCCGGCAAGGAAGCCATTCGACGGGCCAATGTCGATTTCTCGGTGGCCTATCCAATTACGCCGCAAACCGAAACGATGCAGCTGATCGGGGTGCTGTACGGTGAAGGATATGTCAAGACGTACTACCGCGGTGAGGAGGAGTACGGCGTGATGTCGGCCGTTGCCGGCGCCTCGCGCGCCGGTGTGCGCTGTTTCACGGCCACGGCCGGTCCGGGAACATTGCGCGGACTCGAAGCGATCGCTTCCTGGCCGGGCCACCGTCTTCCGGCCGTCATCATCTTCACCTGCCGCGTGGTCAATGCCCCGCTGGCGATTCAGCCGGACAATATCGAAATCTCCTACCTCTTGAATACCGGGATGGTTCTGTTCC